>CAJGDH010000168.1 GCA_904502145.1 uncultured Eubacterium sp. | reverse complement strand
TTTATCCTGGATATGGCGGAAGGGATCAGCCAGGAGGATATACGTATATTTGAGGAGATCAGAGACAAAAAGAGGATGATCATCCTCAATAAATCCGACCTGGGGGAAGATTTCTCCATGGAATCCATCTCACCCTATCTGGATGAGGATACACCCTGTATCACCATCTCTGCCAAATACAGGCAGGGTATTGATCTTTTTACGAAAGAGTTAAAAAAGATGATGTTTCGTGGTACAATAGATGAAACCCAGGACCTTTACCTGACCAACGCACGGCATAAAAACATGCTGGAGCAGGCGGTGGAGAGCCTGAAGATGGTGAGGACCAGCATCGATGATATGATGCCCGAGGATTTCTTTACCATCGACCTGATGAATGCCTATGAATCCCTGGGATTTGTGGTGGGAGAATCTCTGGAGGAAGACCTGGTCAACGAGATCTTCTCCAAATTCTGTACAGGTAAATAAGTGAAGAGAAAACCGGAAGACAGAGGACAGAAGATGAGAACTGTGGAAGAATACTATGATATCGTGGTCGTGGGCGCCGGACATGCGGGCTGTGAAGCTGCTCTTGCAGCGGCCAGATTAGGCTGCGAGACCATTTTATTTACCGTGAGCATGAACAGCGTGGCTCTCATGCCCTGCAATCCCAATATCGGAGGGACATCAAAAGGGCATCTGGTAAGAGAGATCGACGCGCTGGGCGGAGAGATGGGGAAGAATATCGATAAAACCTATATACAGTCCAGGATGCTCAACCGGTCCAAGGGGCCGGCAGTCCATTCTCTTCGGGCCCAGGCGGACAAGGATGCTTATTCCCTGACCATGCGCTTTACTCTTCAGAATACCGATCACCTGACCCTGCGTCAGGCGGAAGTGACAGAACTGCTGGTGGAAGAGGGGAAGATCACCGGGGTAAAAACCTATTCCGGGGCTGTCTACCATGCCCGTGCGGTGATTCTTGCCACGGGAACTTACCTGAAAGCGCGATGTCTCTACGGAGAAACCATCAATTACACCGGACCCAACGGCCTTCAGGCAGCCAATTATCTCAGCCAGTCCCTGAAGGACAATGGAATTGAATTATATCGCTTCAAGACCGGCACTCCGGCCAGGATCGACAAGCGGAGCGTGGATTTCTCCCAGATGGAAGAACAGTTCGGTGACGAGAAGATCGTTCCCTTCAGCTTTACCAACAAGGAAGAAGATATTAAAAGGGACCAGATCTCCTGCTGGCTGACCTACACCAATGAGAAGACCCATGAGATCATCCGTCAGAATCTTGACCGTTCGCCCCTGTATTCCGGGATCATCGAAGGAACAGGACCCAGGTACTGTCCATCCATAGAGGATAAGGTGGTCAGATTCGCCGATAAAAACAGGCACCAGCTGTTTATCGAACCGGAAGGGGAATTCACCAATGAGATGTACGTTGGAGGAATGAGCAGTTCCCTGCCTGAGGATGTTCAGTACGAGATGTACCGGACCGTAAAAGGCCTGGAGCATGTCAAGATCATCCGCAATGCCTATGCCATCGAGTATGACTGCATAAATCCCAACCAGCTGAAATCCACCCTGGAGTTTAAAAAGATCTCCGGCCTGTTCAGCGGAGGCCAGTTTAACGGCTCTTCAGGATATGAAGAGGCAGCTGCCCAGGGTCTGATTGCAGGGATCAATGCCGCCATGAGCTGTCTGGGGAGAGACCAGATCATCCTGGACCGGTCCCAGGCTTATATCGGGGTCCTGATCGATGACCTGGTCACCAAGGAAAACCATGAGCCCTATCGAATGATGACCTCAAGAGCAGAATACCGCCTGCTTCTCCGTCAGGATAATGCCGATATGCGCCTGACGGAGCTGGGATACAAGATAGGACTTATTGACAAAGTTAGATATGAAGGGTTTTTGCGTAAGAAAGAGGAGATAAGCAGGGAGAAGGAGCGTCTGAAAAGATGTAATGTCGGTGCCAATGCTAAGGTACAGTCCCTGCTGGAAGAACTGGGAAGTACCCCTTTAAAGAATTCAACTTCCCTGGCTGAACTCCTCAAGCGTCCTGAGATCGATTATGCCTGCCTGGCCCCCATCGATCCTGACCGTCCCGATCTGCCGGAGGAAGTGATCGAACAGGTTGCCATCGATACAAAATACGAAGGTTATATCAGCCGGCAGCAAAAACAGGTAGAACAGTTCAAAAAGATGGAGAACAAACTGATCCCTGAGGATATCGCCTATGAGGATATACAGAATCTCCGTATAGAGGCGGTTCAGAAACTGAATCAGATCAGACCTCACTCGATCGGTCAGGCTTCAAGGATCTCAGGAGTATCCCCTTCGGATATCTCCGTACTTTTGATCTATCTCCATCAGGCCAGATAAGAAATAATTAGGAAAATATAACATAAATGGAAAATACAGGGAAAAAATCCATCGATACTTCAGAGTATACAGATTATAAAGCAAATACCGGTTTTCAGAAGAAGCTGAAAGACAGTGCCGAAAAGGAAGGGATTATTCTCACTGATCATCAGTTACAGCAGTTTGACCTCTTTTATCAGATGATGATCGAGAAAAACAAGGTGATGAACCTTACTGCCATAACTGATGAGGATGAAGTGATCAGCAAGCATTTCATCGACAGCCTGTCCTGTATCCATATTTTGGACATGGGGAGGGTAAGTTCGGTGATCGATGTAGGTACCGGTGCCGGATTTCCCGGGATACCACTGAAGATCGCTTTTCCGGAGATCGAATTCCTCCTGATGGATTCCCTGAAGAAGAGGATCGGTTTCCTTGATCAGGTGATCGAAAGACTCGGACTTGAAAAAATAGAAACTGCCCATGCCAGAGCGGAAGATCTGGCGAGAGATAAAAGATACCGTGCCGGTTTTGACCTGTGTGTATCCAGAGCGGTAGCCAATCTCAGTACTCTTACAGAATACTGCGTACCTTTTGTAAAGGTAAATGGCTATTTTATCTCCTATAAAGGAAGTAAAGGGAGAGAAGAACTGGAAGAAGCCGGGAAATGTATGGACCTGCTTGGTTGTAAGGTCGAGGAGGTTCGTGAGTTCAAGCTGGAAGGAGACCAGGCGGACCGGTTACTCCTGAAAATCAAAAAATGTAAGGGGACTCCGAAAATATATCCGAGAAAAGCCGGAATTCCCGCCAAAAATCCTCTGTAGAGGATGATGATAAAACGGATAGGAGATAGGAGGAAGAAGCAGATGGCTCATAAAGATAATTCATCCAATAATCCACTGTCCTTTAAGGAAGAATCCAATTTAAAAAATAAAATTTCCGTATTTCATGACCGTCTCAAAAGACATCTCTCCGGGGAATATCTTTTTCTGAACGAGAGAAAGGACGCCCTGGAAAGTGAACTGGTGGAAATGAAATTCGAGCTGGAACAGAAAGATAAGAAACTGTTTAAATCCAATGATCAGAGGGATACACGCCAGTATTTCTCCCCTTTGAATCTGGTGAGTATTGATGAAAGTCATAAAGATGAGAGAGTAAAACAGCTTACTTCCGACGTGAAGAGGATCCAGGGTGAGATCGATCAGTATGACCGGAGGTTAAAAGAGATTCATGAACTGCTGGCAGAGATCGACAGGATCCATGAAGCGGTGGAAGAGAAGGAATAATAGATATATCAACGAAGAAACTGGAGTGAAACGATGAAAAACAGATTAATTGATATCCTTGCAGAAACGATTCCGGAGATGTCCAGAGACGAGATTGAGATCGCACTGGAGATTCCCAAGAAAGGAAATATGGGAGATTACGCCTTTCCCTGCTTCCGTCTGGCAAAGGTATATCGCAAAGCCCCCAATATCATTGCGCAGGAACTTAAAACAAAGATCGACGAAAAAGAATATTCTTTTATTGATAAGGTAGAAAATGTTGGTGGATACCTCAATTTCTTCATGGATCAGATGGAATATGCCAGACTTCTCACCGAAACTATCTCAAAAGACAATTTCGGCGGTTCTGACGAAGGAGAAGGAAAAACCATCTGTATAGATTATTCTTCTCCCAATGTGGCAAAAAATTTCCACGTCGGCCACCTGCGGACCACAATTATCGGTAATTCCATCTATAAGATCTATTCCAAGCTGGGTTATCATGTGGAAAGGATCAACCATCTCGGAGACTGGGGTACACAGTTCGGAAAACTTATCGTAGCTTACCGCAATTGGGGCAGCAAAGAAGAGGTGGAGAAAAACGGGATTGACGAACTGATGAAGATCTATGTCAAATTCCATGAGGAGGCTGAGAAAGACCCCTCCCTCAATGATCAGGCCCGTGAATGGTTCGCTAAGATGGAGCAGGGAAATGAAGAAGCGCTGGCCATCTGGCAGTGGTTTGTGGATATCAGTCTTGTTGAGTATCGTCGTATCTATGATCTCCTTGGCATTGATTTTGATCATTTTACAGGGGAGAGTTTCTACAG
>CAJGDH010000167.1 GCA_904502145.1 uncultured Eubacterium sp. | reverse complement strand
GGGGGAATTCCTCATAGTTAATAAAGGTGCAAAGGGGAATCTCTCATCGAAAAAAGACCTTCCCCATTGTTCATTTATAATACAACGGCTGCAGGACCTGCCGGTCCCTTATACCGGTGTATATCTCTTGTATCACACTCTCCGTTTGTCCAGTTTCTTGGAAATCAGAGTTCCAATCAGCTGGAAGATCTGGACCAGAAGAACCAGAAGGATAACGGTGATCCAAAGGATGTTGGCCTGGTAACGGTAATAACCGTAACGGATGGCAATATCACCCAGTCCGCCGCCTCCCACGGTTCCTGCCATGGCAGAATAACCAAGAATGGTGCCGATGGTAATGGTAGCTCCGGCGATGAGGGAGATCTTCCCCTCACCCAGAAGAACCTTGGTGATGATCTGGAAATTGTTTGCTCCCATGGACTGGGCAGCCTCGATCACCCCGTGGTCCACCTCATTCAAGGAGGATTCCACCATACGGGCGATAAAAGGTGCCGCGGAGATCACCAGGGGAACGATGGTCGCCGTGGATCCGTAGGTCTTGCCCACGATCAGTCTGGTCAGAGGGATGACCAGGATCAGCAGGATCAGGAAAGGTACTGATCTCATGATGTTGGTAATGACATCCAGTGTGCGGTAAACACCCCTGTTGGGATGGATACCGTCCTTGTTAGTCACCGTCAGGACGATGCCCCAGGGAAGCCCGATGATATAACCGAATAAAGTGGATACAACGGTCATGTAAAGGGTCTCTCCGATACCGTATATGATCATATTTATCTCTTGTGGTGTAAGCATCAGTAAGATCTCCCCCCTTCAATCGGCCATCCCAGGTCAGTGATATCCTCCACTGCCAGGCCTCTCTCCTCCAGATAAGCGATCTGCTTCTCGGAGACTTCAGGATCGGTGGACAAACCAAGGATCATCTCTCCTCTGGCCACGCCCCCTACATCCTTGGTGGCGGCATACAATATATTTACAGGTTCATGGAAATTCAGGATCATGTTGGCGATCACCGGTTCATAGGAAGAATTGGTGGTATACACGATTCGGATACGCCGGTCTTCCTTCAGAGTCTCAATAACGGAAGCAGGCAGGCTGTCCTCAATGACCTCATCATAGTAATCCGGATCCTTGCCTTCCACGATCAGACGCTTGGCGGCCCTGGACTTGGGATGGGTAAAGATATCCTCCACCAGGCCGTCTTCCACGATCTCTCCCAATTCAACGATAGCCACGTTGTGGCAGATCTCCCGAACCACGTTCATGGAGTGGGTGATAATGATAATGGTGATTCCCGTATCCTTATTGATCCTGCGCAAAAGCTCAAGGATCTGATGGGTCGTCTGGGGGTCAAGGGCGCTGGTGGCCTCATCACAGAGAAGGATCTTGGGATCACAGGCCAGAGCCCTTGCGATGGCGACCCTCTGCTGCTGCCCGCCGGAAAGCTGGGCAGGATAGGCCATGGCCTTATCCGCCAGCCCAACGGTTTCAAGCAACTTCTGTGCCTTCTTTCTGGCTTCTTTTTTGGAAACCCCGTGAATGGTCAGCGGGAAACAGACATTGTCGATCACGCTGCACTGCATCAGAAGATTGAAGCTCTGGAAGATCATGCCGATGCTGCTTCTGAGCTCTCGGAGCTGGGCGGGAGTCATTCCCCCCAGGTCATCTCCTTCCACCAGAACTTTTCCCTCCGTGGGGACCTCCAGGAAATTCAGGCAGCGGACCAGAGTACTCTTCCCGGCCCCCGACATACCGATGATCCCATAAATATCCCCCGCTTCCACAGAGAAATTGATATTCTTTAAGGCCTCTACCGTGGCATCTTTGGTCTCAAATGTCTTGTAGAGTCCTTTGACTTCTATAATCGGCATTGTCTGCTGCTCCTTTCTTACACTTCATATTCGAATACATTTTTTAATAATGTTTATTGATGGCATTGAACATGGCCACGCTGTAGAACAGTTTGGAAAGCTTCTTCCAGAAGGATTTTTCCTTCGGAGCCTCTTGCTCCAAAGGCTCCCCAAACCGGTCCAGCTGACGGTCTTTCTCGTTCATTTCCTTGTTTTTCTTATCCATATCCTGTCCCTCCAAGGGCTGCCATATTACTCCTCGGACTTCTACCCCTGTAAATGGCTCATTATTGCTCTTCTTCAGACTTCTCGCCCTTAAAGATGGCTTCATATTTCTTGGAGAAACTGATTCCCGGGAAGTTGGCCAGGCGGCTTCCCCCCTTGCTCACGATGGGTTTGCCATGGACATCCTCATACCTGGTGAATTCCATATCCGCGTAAGCATATTTATGCTTGCGGTAGGAAGGGATATTTTCGACGATAAAACATTCCAGGATGTCGATCCTGCCTGCAGGTGTGCTTTCCGCACTCCGGTATTCCTCCTTGAGAAATTCCGGCTGATACTCCCGGAAAAACTCCAGGATCCATCTGGTTATGACCGGATCCTCCGGTTCCACGGGATGCCTTCTGCCCTCCTCATCGTCGCAGAAGAGATAATAGAGGACCGAATAAGGCAGGTACCGCTCTTCGGCGACCACGCCCGTCACCCCCGGTGCTCCGGGATAAGCTTTGGCAAATGTATGGAAGAACCTGTCCTTGCCATTGCTTGCCTTTACTTCCGGGATCTTATCCGGGGAGATCTCAAAGTACAGGGTTTTTAATAATGTCTGTTTGATCATAACTACACCCCCTCATGAGATTTATCAACTTTCAGGATGTTTATTACTTCTTACCTCAATATTATATACCACATTTTATACCACAATCTGAATCAAGGGTCAAACGGAAAGCACCGCGGAAAGATGCAGCATCAGGGCATCCCTGAGGGCCGGTTCATCGATGGTGAAACGGCCGTGATGATTTTGCCAGACAGGCTGATCGGGGTTGCCGCAGCCCACAAGTGCGAAGACTCCGGGAACCTTTGTCTGATACCAGGAGAAATCCTCCCCGCCCATCAAAGGTTTCACTTTCTTGAATCTGTCCGGATCCAGCAGGTTTTTGGCGAATCCCAGAATCCGTTCCGTAAGCCTGCCGTCATTAAAGACCGGGGGATGACATCTGCTCTGATAGGTTACCCGTGCCTGTCCCCGGAAAGATGCGGCAACACTGTCCGCCTTCCTGCGGATCCCCTCCTCCAGGTGATTGGAGATCTCATCGGTATAACAGCGGCTGGTTCCTTCGAGAACAGCTTCCTGAGAGATCACGTTATACTGGTTTCCGGATTGGAAAGACCCGATACTGACCACAGCCGCATCCCGTGGATCGATCTCCCTGGAAACCAGGGTCTGCAGGTCCATGACAAATGCCGCTGCCATGACGGTGGCATCCACGGCAAGATGAGGTTTGGCCCCATGGCCTCCTTTGCCGGTAAAAACGACTTCAAACTTCTCGGTCCGGGCCATTCTGGGTCCTTCCTCCAGGGAGATGGTCCCTGTAGGGATGTCGGAGAACAGATGGAGACCGAAGATCTCATCCACGTCATCCAGGACTCCCTTATCCAGAAGCCTGCAAGCTCCCAGGGTATTCTCCTCCGATGCCTGAAAGATCAGCTTAACCCGGACAGGAAGCTCATTCTCCATCTTCTTCAGTACCATAGCCGCTCCCAGAAGGCTGGCGGTGTGGCCGTCATGGCCACAGGCATGCATTTTTCCTTCATGACAGGAAGCGAAAGGCAAGCCGGTCTCTTCAAGGACCGGCAAGCCGTCGATATCTGCTCTCAGGGCAACTGTCTTGATATGGCCTTCCACCGGTTCCGGGCCGATATAGGCCACACAACCGGTCCGGTCCAGCTGAAATGAATCGATGTCCATCTCCTTAAGCCGTTCCCTGATATATTCCGTTGTCTCGTATTCCTCCAGAGACAGTTCCGGTATCCGGTGGAGGTCATGATACATACTGACCACCCGGTCTAATACCCGGTCTGCCTCCTGTCTTATCCTGGAATACTCCATTTCTATATATCCTCACTTATTCTTATAACTAAATCTGATTTTATCTTCCGTGGCGGCCTTTGCTGAACCATCTGTCAAAGAATCCTCTTTTCTTCTTAGGTTCAGAAGGAACACGTCTTTCCCTGGGTTCTGCCACAGGCGGTTTCTCAGGAGCAGGTATCTGTACCTGCGGAGTTGGGATTTCTTCTACCGCAGGGATTTCTTCTGCCACAGGTGCTTCTTCTGCCACCTGAACGGGCTCTTCTGCCGGGATCTCCTCTGGCTCGGGAATTTCTTCCGATTCAGGAATTTCCTCCGGTTCAGAAATTTCCTCCGGTTCGGGGTTTTCTTCCGCCACTTCCTTAGCTTCGGGAGCTTCTTCAGGAACTTCTTCACCTTCCGGCAGGTCCTCTTCAGAAACCTCTTCACCTTCCGGCAGGTCCTCTTCAGAAACCTCTTCGCCATCCGCCAGATCTTCACTCTCACCTGCCTCAGGTTCTTCCTCGATCATCTCAACCTCGTCC
>CAJGDH010000166.1 GCA_904502145.1 uncultured Eubacterium sp. | reverse complement strand
CTATAAAAAAAATGTCATAAATTCGTAAGAAAATAAATATGAGTCTGCCCATCGGATTACCGGGCAGGAATATCACGGGATATGCCTTTTTAAAGGGTATATCCCTCTTTTTTGCCCTGTTTTTTTGGAGAAATCCGACGTGGGGTCGTGTAATAAATCAGCAGGGGCCTGCATTTACTTTGTAAATAATTGCTTAATCAAGATGCCGATCGTTTTGTATGCTGGTTTGGAGGATATATCAGGTATGAGGAACGCATACAGAATTGCCATGTACGGGCATAAGAGCATCCCTTCCAGGGAAGGCGGGATCGAGGTGGTCGTGCAGGAACTGGCTGCCCGTCTGGTCCGGAACGGATATCAGGTCACCTGCATGAACCGTGCCGGTGATCACCGTGCATATCAGGATAAACCTGATCAGGTGATCAGCAAAACCTACAAGGGAATAAAGCTCATAACGGTACCTACCATCAACAAGGCTGGACTGGCAGCCGCCAGTTCTTCTTTTTTTGCGGCTTTCAGGGCTGCTTTAGGGCCATATGACATCGTACATATCCACGCGGAGGGACCTGCGGCATTCTGCTGGCTTCCCAGGTTATTCGGGAAAAAAGTCGTGGTAACCATCCACGGACTGGACTGGCAGCGGGACAAATGGCACGGGTTCGCCAGACGCTATATCCATTTCGGGGAGAAGATGGCTGTGAGATATGCAGACGCAATGATCGTGCTCAGCAGGAGCATGAAGCAGTATTTTCATGAGACCTACGGAAGGCCTTCCATTCTTATTCCCAACGGAGTCGCCCCTTCAGATCCGGTGGAAGCGAAAATGATCACACGGATCCACGGACTGGCCAGGGACGGATATCTCCTTTATCTGGGCAGGATTGTTCCGGAGAAGCGGGCTGACCTGCTGGTCAGGGCCTACAGGTCCGTGAAGACGGATAAGAAGCTGGTCATCGCAGGACCCATATCCGATAAAGACGAATATCACCAAAAAGTCATGAAACTTGCCGCTGAAGATCCCAGGATCATCTTTGCCGGGTTCGTCAATGGCAGGCTGCAGCAGGAATTATACAGCAACGCCTACCTGTATGTACTGCCTTCCAAGCTGGAAGGTATGCCCTTAAGCCTTCTGGAGGCCATGAGCTACGGATCAGCCTGTGTCACCTCGGATATTCCCGAGTGCCGCGAAGTCATCGGGCCTGAAGGTCATTTTGTGGATCCGGATGATGAAAAGCAGCTTGCAGAGACTTTGCAGGGACTAATAGATCACCCGGCTCAGGTGGAGGAGAACAGAAGCCGGATCCGGGAGATTTTCAGCAGGAAAAGCAGTTGGGACCAGGTGACCCTGCAGACACAGAAGCTGTACGGGAGATTGATGAAGAAAAAAAGAGGAAAAAAACATGCAGTCTGATGTTTTGGTAACGGTAATATGTATTACATTTAACCATCGGAATTACATACGGAGGTGTCTGGACAGTCTGGTCAATCAGAAGACGGATTTCAGATATGAGATCATTGTCCATGATGATGCTTCTACGGACGGGACCGGGGAGATTGTCCGGGAATACGCAGAACGATATCCTGATCTGATCATCCCGGTGATCGAGGAAGAAAACTGTTTTTCCAGAGGGATAGACTTCATTCATTTTAATATGCTTCCCCTTGCTTCAGGGAAATACTGTGTGGAGGTTGAAGGGGATGATTACTGGTGTGATCCTGACAGGCTCAGACTTCAGGTCGAGGCACTGGAAGCCCACCCGGAATGTGTGGTATGTGTACATGATACCAATGTTGTCGATAAAGACGGTAATCCTCAGGCCATGCATTTTCCGGATATACCTATTGACCACAATATCATTTCCACGGAAGAGTTTATGGAATTACACCTGGCCCAGGGCCACTGGCTCTTCCATCTGAGCAGTTTCATGGTGACTCTGGATCTGTTCAGGGAATTTACTGAATTCAAACAAACAGGATTTCCATCCAGGTTTTATAAAGTCGGCGATCTGCCGCTCTATCTGTATTTTTCACTCAAGGGTGCCTTCTATTATATTGACCGGCCCATGTCCTGCTACACCATGGAAAGCGGCGGGTTCATGACCCGTGTGATCGAAGATCCCGTGTTTGCCAGACGTGTTCACATAGGATATATCGACGGATTGAAGGCATTTGATGAATACAGTGGCTACCGGTTCCATGATGCAGTAACCGGTGCCCTGGTGGAACGCAGATTTGAGGTGGACCGGATTGAAAGGAGATTTGACCGTATCGTACAGCATCCGGAATACAGACCTCTGGTGAGGAAAAGAGGGATCATTAAGATGACCGCCTTTTATCTGCTGGGTCATATGATGCTTATATTTGGGAAAAAGAAAGGAAAAAGGCAAAAACCATGTCGGAAATGATTCAGGTAACACGCCCTGCCATGCCCTCTCTTGAGGAATATATCGAGGAGATCAGCGAACTCTGGGAGTCCCGCTGGCTCACCAATATGGGAATAAAACACCAGATGTTCGAAAAACAGCTGGGAACATATCTGGGGATGGACAATACCGTGCTTTTTGTCAACGGCCATATGGCGCTGGAACTTCTCTTACAGGCTCTGAATCTCCACGGAGAAGTGATCACCACCCCCTATACATTTGCTTCCACTACCCACGCTATCGTAAGAAACGGCCTGACTCCGGTGTTCTGCGATATCGATCCGGTGACATTCACCATCGATCCCTCCAAGATCGAGAAGCTGATCACGGACAGGACCTGCGCGATCCTGCCGGTTCATGTCTACGGAAATATCTGTGATGTGGAAGAGATCGACCGCATCGCCAAAAAGTATGAGCTGAAAGTGGTCTATGACGCGGCTCATGCCTTCGGAGAAACCTATAAAGGAAAGGGGATCGGCTGCTACGGCGACGCTTCCATCTTCAGTTTCCACGCCACCAAGGTATTCAATACGATCGAAGGCGGCGCGGTGTCCTTCAAGGATCCGGCATTGGAGACAACTTTGAAAGACCTGAAGAACTTCGGTTTCCACGGTTATGAAGAGGTCTGCGGAGTCGGGGCCAATGCCAAGATGAACGAATTCTGCGCGGCCATGGGCCTGTGCAACCTGCGGCATATCGATGAAGTGATCCGTCAGAGGGGACTTCGTTCCGACCGCTACCGGGAGCGTCTTCAGGGAATTGAGGGCCTGCAGCTCAATCCGGTTCAGGCGGATGTCACCTGTAATTATTCCTATTTCCCGATCGTAGTTGAGGAAGCCTTGTTCGGCGCCAGCAGGAGTGAGATCTTCACCATGCTTCAGGAACATGACATTATGGCAAGGAAATATTTCTACCCCCTCACCAGTGCTTTCGACTGTTTTCATCGTCAGTATGATATCCTGAAAACTCCCGTTGCCCTGCATGTGAGCAAGAGGGTACTGACCCTGCCGCTTTACGCTGATCTTCCTTTGGAAAAGGTGGATGAGATCTGTGATCTGATCTTATCCTGCAGGAAATAATATGGATATCTATAAAAGAACAAGTGTCATCTCCGGTTTCTTCTGGAGATTGATGGAACGGATGGGGGCCCAGACAGTCTCCTTCGTGGTGTCGATCATCCTGGCCCGGATCCTTGATCCGGATGCCTACGGGATCGTCGCCCTGATCACCGTGTTTACCACCATCATGCAGGTTTTTGTGGACAGTGGCCTCGGAAATGCCCTGATCCAGAAAAAGCAGGCAGATGACGTTGATTTTTCCACTGTATTTTATTTTAATGTGGTTTTCTGCCTGGTGCTTTACGGACTGATGTGGTTCGCAGCTCCATTTATCGCGGAATTCTACCGGGATCCCCTGATGGTTCCCTACATCCGGGTACTGAGCCTGACCATCATCATCTCCGGCGTCAAAAATGTCCAGCAGGCCTATGTGTCAAGAAATATGCTCTTTAAGAAATTCTTTTTCTCGACACTCGGAGGGACCCTTGGCGCTGCCGGGATCGGTATATTCATGGCAGTAAAAGGATTCGGTGTGTGGGCCCTGATCGCCCAGCAGATCTTCAATCTGCTGATGGACACCATGATCCTCTGGATCACCGTCCACTGGCGGCCCAGGAGGGTATTCTCCTTCCGGCGTCTTAAAGAACTGCTGTCCTACGGCTGGAAACGTCGGGTCTCTTCATTGCTGGATACCGGTTACAACAATCTCCGGCAGATGCTGATCGGAAAGATCTACACCAGATCAGACCTGGCTTTCTATAACCAGGGAGAAAAATTCCCGACCCTGATCGTCATGAACATCAACACATCCATCGACAGCGTCCTGCTGCCGGCCATGTCACATGATCAGGACGATAAGACAAGGGTCAGGGAGATGACCAGGAGATCCATCACCATCAGCACCTATCTGATGGGTCCAATGCTGGTAGGTATGGCCGCCTGTGCGGATACCATCGTCCGCCTTATCCTGACGGATAAATGGCTCT
>CAJGDH010000165.1 GCA_904502145.1 uncultured Eubacterium sp. | reverse complement strand
ATCTCCATAGGTTCAAGCCGGTGGCCCGCCTTGTCGGTCCGGTAGAGGACCTCCGCCTTGCTGACGGCGAACTCGTAACCCTCACGGCGCATATTTTCGATGAGGACGGAAAGATGAAGTTCGCCGCGGCCTGAAACCTTGAAGGAATCCGTATTCTCCATCTCTTCCACACGGAGGCTCACATCCGTGTTCAGCTCACGGAAGAGCCTGTCCCTTAAGTGGCGGGAGGTGACATATTTTCCTTCCTTCCCCGCCAGGGGGCTGTCATTGACGATAAACTGCATGGCGATGGTCGGTTCCGAGATCTTCTGGAAGGGGATAGGCTGCGGATCCTCGGGGGAACAGATGGTATCCCCGATATGGATGTCTGATATCCCGGAGATGGCCACGATGGAGCCCACAGTGGCTTCCTTTACGTCGATCTTCTCCAGACCGGAGAATTCATAGAGCTTGCTGATCCGCTCTTTTTTATGGATGGAAGGATCGTGGTGGTTGACCAGGACCACATCCTGGTTGACCCGGATGGAGCCGTTCTCCACTTTGCCTACGCCGATCCGTCCCACATATTCGTTGTAGTCAATGGTACTGATGAGGACCTGGGTGTCCGCGTCAGGGTCACCGGTGGGGGCGGGGATATGCTTGATGATGGTCTCGAACAGAGGCCGCATATCGGTGCCTTTTTCGCTCATTTCCAGCATGGCGATGCCGGACTTCGCGGAGGCATAGACGAAGGGACTGTCCAGCTGGTCGTCCCCCGCGTCCAGCTCAAGGAAGAGTTCAAGGACTTCATCCATGACCTCCTCCGGCCTTGCTTCCGGACGGTCGATCTTGTTTACACAGACGATGACGGGATGGTTCAGTTCAAGGGCCTTCTTCAGTACAAATTTAGTCTGGGGCATAGGGCCTTCAAACGCATCCACCACCAGGATAACGCCGTCCACCATCTTGAGAACACGTTCCACTTCCCCGCCGAAATCGGCGTGGCCGGGGGTGTCGATGATGTTGATCTTGACTCCCTCGTAGGTGACGGCTGTATTTTTGGACAGGATCGTGATGCCACGCTCCCTCTCAATATCATTGGAGTCCATCACTCTCTCCACCACTTCCTGATGCTCGCGGAAGGTACCGCTCTGTTTCAGGAGCTCGTCCACCAGGGTGGTCTTACCATGGTCAACGTGGGCAATGATGGCGACATTGCGGACATCTTCTCTGGAAATTTTCATAACTTGCCTTCTTTCTATGGACAGGTGTGATCATAGCAATTTTTTAAAACCCAATTATTCTACCACATCGGGGAGAAAGAAACAATATCAAAAGAGGAAATTCATTGTGTCTGTCTGCTTTTTCAGGTTGACATTTCATAGCAGAATTATTATACTGAATCTGTTTTATAAAGGCGCATATTCCACCGTGTTATATGTATTCCTTCACAGATTATCTGCAGGATCTGAACGGATCAACAGACCATTGTTTCGAAGATCATTTACCAATCAGTCCGGCTCTTCCCGGGCCGGATGGCATACTGCGGACAGGAGGAATATAACATGGCAGAGAAATTAGTGCAGAATAATCAGGCAGTTGTCGAGGGAGAGATCGTCTCTGAATTTGTGTTCAGTCATGAGGTGTTCGGGGAAGGTTTCTATTATGTTAAGCTGAAGGTGAGCAGACTCAGTGAGTCCAGTGATATCATCCCCCTTCTGATCTCCGAGCGGATCATTGACGTGGATCAGTCATATGTGGGGCAGTTCATGGAGGTGAGGGGCCAGTTCCGCTCCTTCAACAAGCATGTGGGAAGCAGGAATCATCTGATCCTGTCCCTGTTTGTCCGTGAATATATACTGCTGGACGAACTCGACAATCAGGAACCGAACATGATCTTTCTGGATGGGTACATCTGCAAGGAACCGGTCTACCGGGTGACTCCCTTCGGAAGAGAGATCACAGACATCCTTCTGGCGGTGAACCGTGCCTACAGTAAATCGGATTATATCCCATGTATCAGCTGGGGCAGGAATGCCCGGTATGCCCGGAAGCTTCCCGTGGGGAGCAGGGTAAGGCTGTGGGGAAGGATCCAGAGCAGAGAGTACCAAAAGAAGCTGAATGACCTCGATGTGATAAAGCTGATCGCTTATGAGGTGTCCGTCAGCAAGATGGAATACTGTCAGGATCCCGTGGATTATCCCGCACAATATGTGGCGGAATAAGCTTCATTTCCCATGACTCCCGCCACCGGCACACATGGAAGATTTACGGATACAGGAAACAGATCATCAGGACTGCTCTTTCGGGCAGTCTTTTTGTTTTCCGGGGAAAGATCAGAAACCATCAAAGATAAGAAAAGCTAAGATAAAAGAGATAAGATCATATTAGAAAAGAGAGGAAAGACCATGAAGATTACTCCGGTAAAAGGGACAAACGATTATCTGCCTGCCCAGGCGGAACTGAGAGAAGAGCTTAAGAGAAGGATCGGAGAGACCTATGTCAGCTGCGGCTTCCAGAGGATCAGCACTCCCATCCTCGAGGATATAGAGAACCTGGATAAGAGCGAGGGCGGCGACAACCTGAACCTCATCTTCAAGGTGATGAAGAGGGGGGACAAGCTGAAGAAGGCCATTGAAGCCGGGGACCCCGACAGGATCGCGGACCTTGGGCTGCGCTATGACCTGACCCTGCCCTTAAGCCGCTATTATGCCAACAACAGGGCATCCCTGCCCCAGCCCTTCAAAGTCATCCAGATGGACAAGGTCTACCGGGCGGAGCGCCCTCAGAAAGGACGTCTCAGAGAGTTCATGCAATGTGACATCGATATTCTCGGATCCGATTCCCCCAGCTGTGAGATCGAACTCATGCACACCACCGCCAAAGCCCTTCTCAACATCGGGATCGACAATTTCAAGATCAAGGTAAATGACCGTCGGATCCTGAAGGAGATCCTGCTCTGTGCAGGATTCGCGGAAGAGGACCTTGACAGCGTCTGCATCACCTTTGACAAGCTGAGCAAGATCGGTGCCTCCGGAGTGGAGGAGGAACTTAAGGGCAAAGGTTTCGGGGAAGAAGTGATCGCTGCTTTCATGAAGATGATCGATAATGCCCCCTTCACCCTGGACTATGTGAGGACCCTCTGTAAAAACACAGAATACATCGATACCCTGGCCATGATCATCGACACGGCAAATGAACTGGCGGAGGGAAGATACAGTGCAGAATACGATATGACCCTGGTCAGGGGTCAGGGATATTATACCGGTACGGTTTTCGAGATCGAATCCCTGGAATTCGGAAGCTCCATCGCCGGAGGCGGCCGTTACGACAACCTGATCGGCAAGTTTGTCAAAGAACAGATCCCGGCTGTGGGTTTCTCCATCGGCTTCGAGCGGATCTTCAGCATCCTCAGTGAGCGGAAAGACATTTTGAAGGATAAACCCGGGAAAATTGTACTTTTCTATGAGGAGAAGGAGATCGCCGACGCCATCCGAAAAGCCGAATCCATGCGGGAAACCTACGCTGTATCCCTTTTTGTCCGCCCGAAGAAGCTGGGCAAATTCCTGAACAAACTGGAAGAACAGGGGTATGACGGCTTCATGGTTCTGGGAAAAGACGATGAAGTTAGATTCTTTTCAGAGTAGATTTTTCAGATATTGTATGTTATGATGATTCAAATATAGATCATTTACGGAAAGGTAAGGTTATGGAAGGAAGTATACAGGTTTATTACGGGACAGGCAGAGGCAAGACCACTGCAGCCCTCGGGCTGGGCATCCGTGTGGCCGGCTCAGGCAAAGAGGTCATTATGGTCCAGTTCCTTCGGTGTAAGCATTCGGATACCCTTGATTACCTGAAGAGACTGGAACCGGAATTGCAGATCTTTCGATTCGAGAGCGGGATGGAGGATTATTCCGAACTCTCCGAGGAGAAGAAGAAAGAACAGGTGAATAATATCCGGACCGCTCTGGCCTACACCCGTAAGGTGATCGATACCGCACAGTGTGATCTGCTGATCCTTGACGGGATCATAGGGCTGATCGATTTCGGCATCATCTCGGAACAGGAACTGACAGATCTGATCAGCCGCAAGGATGAATCCATGGATCTGATCCTGACCGGAAGGATCCTTCCGGAAAATATCAGGAAGATGGCAGACTGTGTATACTGCATCTCCACGGAGAAGGAGCAGACTGGCGCCATCCTGGACAAGGTTGCCGGCAGATAAACGACATACAGAGACCAAACACCAAGAAAGGAAGAAGGATATGGCAATATTTACAGGTTCCGGTGTAGCAATCGTCACACCATTTGATCAGAATTATAATATCGACTATGACAGCTTCGGCAAGATCATCGATTTCCAGGTGGAGAACAAGACGGATGCGATCATCGTAATGGGAACCACCGGCGAAGCGTCCACACTGAATCATGAGGAACACATCTCAGCGATCCGTTACTGTGCAAACCGGGTAAATAAACGTATCCCGGTGGTGGCAGGAACCGGTTCCAACGATACCAGGACCGCTGT
>CAJGDH010000164.1 GCA_904502145.1 uncultured Eubacterium sp. | reverse complement strand
GTCTTCCTCCTCGTCCTGGCGGAAGGTGGGGGCGTAAAGGATCCATTTCTTCCCTTTCATGGATGGATACTTCTTTATGAGCTTTTCCTTCCATCCCCCGATATTGTGCTTTCTGAAATAATAGTCTGCCTGGGGGCAGCCGATGGCCTGAACCTTCTCCAGGGGAACGCAGAAGGCCTCCGCGTAATTCTCCCGGATATTCTCCGAGCTGGCAAGAATACAGTCAACCTGCCTGTTGACGGCCCGGATCAGGTCAAGGAGCTCCGGATCCGTCTCGGATGATCCGGCAAATTTCTTGAAGGATCCCATGCCGTGCCAAAGCTGAACGATGGTCACGGAAGGGTCGAAATCCATGTAGGCCATGGGCATGAAATTATCATTCAAAAACACGTAGGCCGAGGTGGCCAGGTGATAGATCTTGACGGTGAAGAGGCGGAGCAGCCCCGGCAGATTGGACAGGCTTACTTCATAGTCCTTCTGGGTGATGACATGGAAGTCATAATCCAGGCCCTGTTTCTCACACTCCCTGCGGATGGCATAGAGACTCCCCGTCCCTCCGGTGGGAAGCTTCTCAATAAGAGTGATCTTATTCTTCTTTATCCTGCATCTGCGAAATAGGCGGAATACGCCGGCAAATATCCGATTGGTATTCATATAAGTCTCCTTGAAATTCAAAGACGTTAAGATTCCGAATATTTAGTATAACATATGAGGGAGGACAACGCAAACAGGCTGCCGCATAAAACGGCAGCCTGATTTTAAGGAAGTCATTATTAATTAAGAACAACCCTGTAATCCGGATAACCCCGGAACATGTCATTATTATAAGATGTACCTTACATTCTTCTCCACAACGATCTTGATCTCGTCCTTGGTCCCCACATAATTGGTTCCCGGGCGGAGGGTATCCCTGCTCTCAACGATGCAGTTCTCAATGTAAGAATCATCACCGATGTAAACGTTGTTCAGGATGATGGAATTCTTGATGGTACAGTTGTTTCCGATATAGACATCCTTGAAGAGGACGGAATTCTCGATCTTTCCGTTGATGATACATCCGGAGGAGATGATGGAATTCTTGATATCCGAACCTGCATTGTATTTTGCCGGAGGAAGATCGTCCACTTTGGAGTATACATCCGGGTACTGTTTGAAGAAGTAATCCCTGATATCCTTGTTGAGGAAGTCCATGTTGGTCTTGAAATAAGCATCGATGGTGGAGATGTTTCTCCAGTAGGTATCCAGCTTATATCCGTAGATCTTACGAACGCCCTTATACCGTACCAGCACATCCTTTACGAAATCATAGCGGTCTTCCTTGGCACAGCGCTCCAGGATCTCGATCAGATGACGACGGCGGATCACATAGACGCCGATGGAGATATCATTGCTCTCCGCTACCAGAGGTTTCTCCTCGAATTCAACGATCCTCTCGTCCTCGTCAAGCTTAAGCACACCGAATCTGGTCAGGTCATCGTCCGTATCCTTCATGGATGTGTAGACCACGGTGATATCCGCGTTCTTCTCAATATGTCTCTGAAGCAAGTCATTGTAATCCATCTTGTAGACACCGTCGCCGGCAGCGATGATCACATATGGCTCATGGCTTCTCTTGATAAAGTCAATGTTCTGATAGAGGGCATCTGCGGTACCCTGATACCAGTAATTGTTGTCCTTGGTCTGTGTCGGGGTGAAGACATAGAGTCCCCCCTGTTTACGTCCGAAATCCCACCATTTGCTGGAGCTTAAATGTTCATTCAATGAACGGGCATTGAACTGGGGGAGGACAGCAACCCTGGAAATCTTGGAATTGGTCATGTTGCTGAGGGCAAAATCGATCGCCCGGTAGCTTCCTGCGATAGGCAGGGCCGAGATCGCACGTTTATCGGATAATCTTCCGATCCTCTTATTATTACCACCTGCTAAAATAATTCCTATTGCTTTCATCTGTATCACCTGCCTCCTACTGTCTGATAATTGATTCTCCGCTGGCAAGGACACCGTCCGGATAATCCTCCGGGGTCGTGATGCCAACGATCGCAACGTTTTTACCAATCTTTACATTTGCAGGAATAACAGATCCTTCACCTACGGTAACCAGACCACCGGCGTATACTTTCTCGTTGTACTTGTTCGGTGCTTCCTCAAAGAGACCGAGTTCTGTATTTTCGCCGATCACAACATTTTCGGCAATGATCGATTTCTCGATCTTTGCCCCTGCTTTGATGGTGGAACCCTGCATTACAATGGAGTTCCTGACGACAGCGCCTTCCTCGATGGTGACATCCGCACCAAGTACGGAATTGTAGATCTCACCGTAAACCTCGGTACCTTCGCTTACGATACAGCCGGAAACCTTGGAGTTGGCGGAGAAATACTGCGGCGGAAGAACATCGCTCTTTGTGTAGATCCTCCAGAATTCTTCATAGAGGTTGAATTCCGGAATAATGTCGATCAGTTCCATGTTGGACTCCCAGTAGGAGGACAGAGTACCTACATCTTTCCAGTAACCCTGGTAATTGTAGGCCATGATCTTGTCGCCTCTCTGGTGGCAGTATGGAATGATGTGCATACCGAAGTCACAGCCCGGCTGATCCTTCAGGGTGATCAGGGCATCTTTAAGGATGTCATAATCAAAGATATAGATTCCCATGGAAGCCTTGTTGCTTCTGGGAACAGGCGGTTTCTCCTCGAATTCCTGAACCTGGTTGTTCTCATCCGTGATCACGAGACCGAAACGGCTGGCCTCATCCCATGGCACCTCATAGGTAGCCAGAGTGATCTTGGCATCATTCTTCTTGTGGAAATCAAGCATAAGCTCGTAGTCCATCTTGTAGATATGGTCACCGCCCAGGATGGCAACATACTTGGGATGGTAGTACTCCATGAACTCAAGGTTCTGATAGATGGCATTGGCTGTTCCTGTATACCAGTCTGTGTTCTCGGTCTTCTCATAAGGGGGAAGAACGGTAACACCGCCGATATTGCGGTCCAGATCCCATGGGATACCGATACCGATATGCTGGTTAAGACGCAGCGGACGGTACTGGGTAAGAACACCTACGGTATCAATGCCGGAGTTGATACAGTTACTGAGTGGAAAGTCGATGATTTTGTACTTTCCGCCGAATGATACTGCAGGTTTTGCTAATCTGGAGGTGAGAACGCCGAGACGGCTTCCCTGTCCACCTGCTAATAACATGGCTATCATTTCTTTCTTTATCATAAAGAATCACCCCTTTGTCATATAGTCAATATTATAGCATCAGATGACAGAAAATTAAAGTGTTTCCGCACAAAAAATAGAATAATATTCACCTTTTTTTATCAACTATGTATGAAATTTCCCTCCCGGAACAAAAATGTTTCGTCACTTTGGGAAAAGTATATTTCCCTGTATATATATTCCGCTCCGGTGACGGTTTAGGGGAATCCTTCAATTACAAATATTTGTTAAAACTTATTTAAAATTTGTTGACTTGAAAGGGAAAGGGCTGTGCGCTATACTAATAAGACGGTATCCCGGGACATAGGGATGTTCCGGATACCCTGAATAAAACCTGCACGACCAAAGAGGAGAATTTATTATGTATAGAGTTCAGTTTGACAACCCCATCCACGTCCATTTCATCGGGATCGGGGGCATCAGCATGAGCGGGCTGGCCGAAGTCCTGATGGGCCGTCATTTCACCATATCCGGTTCCGACATGAAAGCATCCGAGATCACAGACCATCTGGCCTCCATCGGCGCCAGGATCGCCATCGGACAGAAGGCGGAGAACATCACGGATGATATCGACCTGGTGGTCTACACCGCCGCCATCCACGAAGATAATGAAGAGTTTGCCGCTGCCAGGGCCAAAGGCATCGCCATGATGTCCAGGGCTGTCCTCCTGGGACAGATCATGGACAATTACCTGCGTTCCATCGCTGTTGCGGGCACCCACGGAAAAACTACCACCACTTCCATGATCGCCCACATCCTTCTGGAAGCCCGGACTGACCCCACCATCAGCGTCGGGGGCATGCTGGATAAGATCCACGGCAACATCCGGGTGGGCCGGTCAGATCTCTTCCTGGCGGAAGCCTGTGAATACACCAACAGTTTCCTTGAGTTCTATCCCTATTACTCCATCATCTTAAATGTGGAGGAGGACCATATGGATTTCTTCAAGGATCTTGAGGACATCAAACATTCCTTCCACCGGTTTGCTTCCCAGACGGCCAAAGACGGCCTGATCATCATCAACGGGGATATGGAGCATACCGGGGATATCCTGGAGGGACTTCCCCAGAGATCCGTCACCTTCGGTCTGGATGAGAAGAACGATTACTGCGCGAAGGACATTACATTTACCGAGGAAGGAAATGCCTCCTACACCCTCTTTGTCGAAGGCGAGGACTACGGCAGGATCGATCTTCAGGTAAAAGGCCTCCACAACGTGACCAATTCCCTGTCTGCCATCGCCTGTGCCCTGGCCATCGGTCTGTCCATGGATGACATTCGCCACGGCCTTTT
>CAJGDH010000163.1 GCA_904502145.1 uncultured Eubacterium sp. | reverse complement strand
TCATGGCAGTACTGGATGACAATGATACCTGGCTGAATTTCGATGTCTATCACAACTCTTCTTTCGTGGCTACCAAGGGGAAAGTGGGCAATACAAGATCCAAGGCAATGAAAAAAGGGACCACTTACAAAAGCAAAAAATATAAGTGTACCTTTAAAGTGACCGGTTATAAAGAGATGGCCTATCACCGGCCCTCAAGCAAAAAAATACAGGTTCTTTATATCCCTAAGAAGATCAAGGTAAAAGGTCTTACCTATAAAGTCACCTCCATATCGTCCTCTGCCCTGAAAAACTGTAAAAAATTAAAAAAGATCAAATCCATCGGAAATGTGAAGGCAATCGGCGCAAAAGCTTTTGAAGGATGCAGAAATCTCACAAAGATCACTCTCCCCGCCGGAGTTGCCAGGATCGGAAAAAGAGCCTTCTATAAATGCGGAAAGCTGAAGACTGTCACTGTCAGGACAAGCAGGCTTACCGACAAAACAGTCGGGGCATCGGCATTTAAGGGAATCAACAAAAAAGCCCGGTTCACTGTGCCAAAAAAACTGAAAAAGACCTATAAAAAGCTTTTTCTGCGGAAGGGTGCGCCAAAAAATATAAAGATCAAATAACCGGAAGCTGTTGAATTTTACTCTTTTTTTAAAAAAAGGCTTGCACTTTCCGGGGAAATGAGCTAATATATGCAAGAACGTTTTCGTTCATCGGGGTATGGCTCAGTTTGGTTAGAGCGCACGGCTGGGGGCCGTGAGGTCGCAAGTTCGAATCTTGTTACCCCGATTTTTGCATTCCCTGAGAGTTTTTCCTACGACTCTCAGGGATTTTTTGTTGTCAAAAATATTCCATCGGAATTTCTTATGGTTTTCGTCAGAAATTCGTTATATTTTACATAGTATTTTTTTATAAATATCCGCTATATTATAATCAAAGCAGTTTTACATAACAGCAAAGCAAAATCATTTTTTCATACTTTTCTCTCCTTCGGCGGCCACAAAAGTGGCCGCCAAATTTATTTTCTGACTGTTTTTATTATAGAAAAAACGCCGCTGCCCGGCAGGAAGTTCCTTCGGAAGGACTCCCGCAGGGTAAGCGGCGTTTTATATATCGGATCTTATTTCTTCTTCGCCATATTGAGACGCAGCAGCGCTCTTTTCAGTGCCATCTCGGCACGGAGGATGTCCGCCTCCCCGGATTCGGTGGCGATACGGCGTTCTGCGCGGATCCTGGCTTCTTCGGCACGTTTCTCATCGATATCTTCCGGCCATTCCACCGCCTCGGTAAGAATGGTGACCTTATCCCCGAGAACCTCTACAAAACCGCTGTGGAGGGCTGCGTCTTTTTTCACACCCTCCGGCTCGGTGATGATGAGTTCCCCGGGCGCGATGATCTGGGTCATAGGGATATGGTTGGCATAAACCCCCACTTCTCCCTCGGTGGTGTTGTACTCCACCATCTCCACATCGCCTGAATAGAAGATCTTCTCCGGTGCGATGATCTCAAGTTTGAATAACTTATCTGCCATACGATCACCTACTTGTTGAATCTGGCCAGTACATCAGCCATGCTTCCGGCATTGAGGAACATACCTTCCGGAATGTCATCATATTTTCCTTCAAGGAGGTCCTTGAACCCCTGGATGGTGTCCGCAAGCTGAACATAACGTCCGTCTGTACCGGTGAACTGCTCTGCCACGAAGAAAGGCTGGGAGAGGAATCTCTGCACCTTACGGGCTCTTGCCACCAGCAGCTTCTCATCCTCGGAGAGCTCGTCCATACCAAGGATGGCGATGATATCCTGAAGCTCCTTATATCTCTGCAGGATCTCCTGCACTCCACGGGCCACCTTATAGTGTTCCTCTCCTACCACCTGGGGATCCAGGATACGGGAGGTGGATTCCAACGGATCCACCGCGGGATAGATACCCTGCTCCACGATGGCACGGGACAGTACGGTGGTGGCGTCCAGATGGGCAAATGTGGTGGCGGGAGCCGGGTCAGTCAGGTCATCCGCAGGCACATAAACGGCCTGAACGGAAGTGATGGATCCGTTCTTTGTGGAAGTGATCCTCTCCTGAAGGGCACCCATCTCCGTCTGCAGGGTAGGCTGGTAACCTACGGCACTGGGCACACGGCCCAGCAGTGCGGAAACTTCGGAACCTGCCTGGGTAAAACGGAAAATGTTGTCGATGAAAAGAAGAACGTCCTTTCCTCCCTCATCACGGAAACTCTCGGCGATGGTCAGACCGGAAAGCCCTACTCTCATACGGGCTCCCGGCGGCTCGTTCATCTGTCCGAATACCATGGCTGTCTTCTCGATAACGCCGGATTCACTCATCTCCCTGTATAGGTCATTTCCTTCACGGGTCCTTTCGCCTACACCGGTAAATACGGAATATCCGCCATGCTCCGTCGCGATATTTCTGATCAGTTCCTGGATCAGCACGGTCTTGCCTACACCGGCACCGCCGAAAAGACCGATCTTACCACCCTTCTGATAGGGGCAGAGAAGGTCTACGACTTTGATTCCGGTCTCCAGGATCTCTGTATCCGTGGACTGCTCGGCAAATGTGGGGGCCTTCCTGTGGATAGGGAGACGTTCAACCCCTTCTGCCAGCGGTTTATTATCGATGGGCTCGCCCAGGACATTGAAGATACGTCCCAGGGTAACCTCTCCTACCGGCATGGTGATGGGGCCTCCGGTGGCAAGGGCATCCATGCCCCTTACCAGACCGTCTGTAGGGCCCATGGCGATGCACCTGACGGTGTCATCCCCCAGATGCTGGGCGACCTCAGCCACCAGCCTGGAGCCATCCTGTCTGTGAATCTCAACGGCATCATTAATCTCCGGAAGAACTCCCTGGCTGAACTTGATGTCGAGAACGGCACCGATGACCTGGGTAATTTTACCTGTATTTTGTGCTGCCATCTATTTACTCCTTTTGTGTTTAGTTCAGTGCTTCCGCACCCGAAATGATCTCTGTTAATTCCTGTGTGATCGCACCCTGTCTTGCACGGTTGTAGGCAAGGGACAGTTTGGCGATCATCTCCTCCGCGTTGCTGGTGGCCGCATCCATGGCCTGCATACGGGCTCCGTTTTCGCTGGCAAGGGCTTCCATAAACGCTCCGTAGATAATACTGCTGATGTATTTGGGAATGATCAGGTCCAGGGCTTCCTCCGCCTCCGGTTCATAGTTCATTGGAGTGACCTTCTCGTGGGATTTCTCCTCCGTCTTCTCCTCCTGATCAGCCTTTGCATCCGCCGTACCTTCTATGGGACCCACATCCACCGGAAGCAGTCGGATCAGCCTGGGGATATGGACTACGGTATTTTTAAAGAAAGTATACGCCAGATAGATCTCCCCGATCTCCCCGGCCATAAAAGCTTCCAGGACCTTTTTCATGATCATGTCAGCATCGGAGAAGAGGGGCTCATTGATCACATCCGAATCATCCGCAGCGATCTCATAACCTCTGCGGCTCAGATAATCGATCCCCTTGCGTCCGACACCGTAG
This sequence comes from uncultured Eubacterium sp., assembly GCA_904502145.1. Taxonomy (GTDB): domain Bacteria; phylum Bacillota; class Clostridia; order Lachnospirales; family Lachnospiraceae; genus Anaerobutyricum. Next base: position 1,031 of record CAJGDH010000163.1, on the reverse strand, counting down.
ATGATCGTATCCTCCGGTCCCATGCCCTGTTCAGCCAGCTGTTTTACCACGTTGCTGTTGTAGCCGCCGGCCAGGCCACGGTTGGAAGTGATCACGATCACGGCCTTCTTTGCTGCCCCGTTGGGAATAAGATAGGGGTGGTTGACCTGCCCGGATCTGACAAGGATGGAACGGATCGTCTCCAGCATCTTGTCAAAGTAGGGCTGGGCGTTTTCCGCCCGGGTCTTTGCCCTCTGCAGCTTCACCGTGGCGACCAGCTTCATGGCCTTGGTGATCTGCTGCGTACTCTGGATACTTTCCTTTCGCCTTTTTATGTCTCTCATTGATGCCATATGTGCTCACCACCTTAAAACTGGGCCTTGAACTCATCAATGGCTTTTTGGATCAATCCGTCATTCTCCCCGGTGATCTCTTTTGTATCCCGGATGGATGCATAGATCTCCGGATATTTGGTATCAATGAATTCCAGGAGTCCGTTCTCAAACTCGAGAATACGGTTCACCGGAATATCGATAAGGTATTTTTTGGTGAGGGCATAGATCGTGATGATCTGCTGCTCTACGGGGAGCGGTTTGTACTGAGGCTGTTTCAGCACTTCACGGATACGCTCGCCCTGGGCCAGCCTTGCCTTGGTGTCATCATCCAGCTCGGACCCGAACTGGGCAAAGGATGCCAGCTCACGGTACTGGGCCAGCTCCGTACGGATGGGGCCCGCGATCTTCTTCATGGCCTTGATCTGGGCGGAACCGCCTACACGGGACACGGAAAGACCCGCGTTGATGGCCGGACGGAAACCGGCATTGAAGGCTTCTGTCTCCAGGTAGATCTGGCCGTCGGTAATGGAGATGACATTGGTGGGAATATAGGCAGATACGTCTCCTGCCTGGGTTTCAATGATCGGGATCGCGGTGAGGGAGCCTCCGCCAATCTCGTCAGCCAGACGGGACGCACGCTCCAGCAGTCTCGAATGCAGGTAGAATACGTCACCCGGATAGGCTTCACGTCCCGGTGGTCTTCTGAGAAGCAGGGAC
>CAJGDH010000162.1 GCA_904502145.1 uncultured Eubacterium sp. | reverse complement strand
TACTGTCTCAGGCTTTCCGCTACCGCTGCATTGAGCATGATATTGCAGCAGGCGATACTGTTGGCCGATCCCAGGGAACGGAACTCGAATTTGTTTCCGGTAAAGGCAAATGGGGATGTCCTGTTTCTGTCCGTCATATCCCTGGAGAATCTGGGCAGGGTATGAACACCCAGTTTCATGATCACTTTTTCTTTTCCTTCATATGGGGTATCATTTTTAATGGCCTCCAGCACGCCGGACAACTCATCTCCCAGGAAAACGGAGATAATGGCCGGCGGCGCCTCATTTGCTCCCAGTCTGTGATCATTTCCGGCAGTGGCTACCGAAAGTCTTAAAAGATCCTGATAATCGTCCACCGCCTGGATCACGGCACACAGGAACAGAAGGAACTGGGCATTCTCATAGGGCGTCTCTCCCGGCGAAAGAAGGTTCACTCCTTTATCGGTGGCCATGGACCAGTTGTTATGTTTTCCGGATCCGTTTACTCCGGCAAAGGGTTTTTCATGGAGAAGGCATACCATTCCATGCTTTCTGGCCACTTTCTGCAGGATCTCCATGGTAAGCTGGTTATGGTCCGTGGCCACATTGGTGGTGGAAAAAATGGGGGCCAGCTCATGCTGGGCCGGTGCCACCTCGTTATGTTCCGTTTTGGCCAGGATCCCCAGCTTCCATAATTCCTGGTTAAGATCTTCCATAAATTCGGTAACCCTTGGTTTGATCATGCCAAAATAATGATCATTCAGCTCCTGCCCCTTGGGAGGCATGGCACCGAACAGGGTTCTCCCGGTATAGACAAGGTCAGGCCTTTTCTCAAACATTTTCGTATCGATCAGGAAGTATTCCTGCTCCGGACCCACACTGGTCCTGACATATTTCACCTCATGGCCGAACAGCTTCAGGATTCTTCTGGCCTGCTTATCCAGAGCCTGCATGGAGCGAAGAAGAGGTGTCTTCTTGTCCAGGGCATCTCCTGAGTAAGAGCAGAAGGCTGTGGGGATACAGAGAGTATGATCCTTGATAAAAGCATAGGATGTGGGGTCCCATGCGGTATACCCTCTGGCTTCGAATGTTGCCCTCAGACCACCGGACGGAAAAGATGACGCATCTGGCTCTCCCTTGATCAGTTCCTTGCCGGAAAATTCCATGATCACACCGCCATCCGGGGAAGGTGTGATAAAACTGTCGTGTTTTTCTGCCGTAACCCCGGTTAAGGGCTGAAACCAGTGGGTAAAATGGGTGGCGCCTTTCTCCACCGCCCAGTCCCTCATCTGAAGGGCAACCGCTTCAGCCACGTCAACGTCAAGGCTCTCGTTCTCATCTATGGTTTTTTTCAGGGAGAAATAGACATCCGCAGACAATCTCGCTTTCATTACCCTGTCGTCAAATACCATAGAACCGAAAATTTCTGGTACACTCTCTCTTTTCATCTTTTTTCTCCTCTCTTAATCAATCTCACCGGAAAACACCGTAACTGCCGGTCCGGTCATATATATATGATCATCAGCCTCGTTCCATTCGATCTCCAGTTCTCCCCCGAGAAGATGGACCGTAACCTTCCGGTCTGTCTTCCCGGTCAGTACCGAAGCGACAAGGCTGGCACATGCTCCTGTTCCGCAGGCAAAGGTCTCTCCGCTCCCCCTTTCCCATACGCGCATTTTTATATTCTCCCTGTCCGGGATCTCCACAAACTCCGTATTGACCCCCTCGGGAAATACGGGGGAATGTTCATACAAAGGTCCGGAAGCCGCCAGGTCAAGGGATCCGATATCCCGGCAGAAAAGAACGGCGTGGGGATTGCCCATGGAGACCGCTGTCATCTTCTGCTTCCGGCCGCCGATCTCGTAACTGACATCGATCAGCCGGTTTTCCTCGTCTGCCCCTTCCAGGGTATATTCCGGATCTGCGGGAATCTTATCTACATCCAGAACCGGCACCCCCATGTCGACCCGTACCCGGCTCACCAGCCCTTCTTGCACCTCAAGCCAAAGGGTCTTTACACTGCCGCAGCTTACGATCTTAAGCTCTTTTTTCTCCGTCAGTCCATGGTCGTAAACATATTTTGCCACACAGCGGATCCCGTTTCCGCACATCCTGCCACGGGAACCGTCCGCGTTGTACATCTCCATCTCGAAATCGGCTGTCTCCGAAGGATTGATAAAGATGACTCCGTCCCCACCGATACCGAAATGCCTGTCACTTAAACGTACCGCCAGACCCGGTTTATCCTGGATCTTTTCTCCGGAACCGTCTATATAGATATAATCATTTCCGCATCCATGCATCTTTGTAAATTTCATCGTCCTGTCTCCTGTCCTGCTTTCAGTTTCCGCTCTCCCCGTAGTTGGAAAGTACTCTGGCCGACGGGTCATTGACATCGCAGCCTTTCCAGCTGCGGTTGGGCATCCAGAAATCAACGATCATCTCCGACTGGCCGGGATAGAATCCTTCAAAAATATCACGATAAAGAAGGGATTCCTTGGTGAAAGGACGGGCATGGGTGTATTTCATCCTTTCTGTTTCAAATTCATCATCACTGTAGGTCCTCTCCGCAAGATTTGCGATATCTTCACTGAGGGAATGTCCCACCGCATCAGAAAAAGCTGCTTTTTCTCTCCACAGAATGGAATCCGGGAGGAATCCGTCCTTCTCAAACGCATGACGCAGAAGGTATTTTCCTTTTCCGTACCGGTTCATCTTTTTCTCCGGATCAATGGCCATACAATATTCTACAAACGCCAGATCGCCGAAGGGAACCCTGGCTTCCAGGGAATGAACACTGATACAGCGGTCCGCCCTCAGGACATCATACATATGGATCTCCCTGATCCTTTTCTCCGCTTCTTTCTGAAACTCTGCGGCATCCGGAGCGAAATCCGTGTATTTATAACCGAAGATTTCATCGGATATCTCCCCTGTCAGGATCACCCGGATGTTCGACTGCTCATGGATTGCCTTGCAGACCAGATACATCCCGACAGATGCCCTGATGGTGGTGATATCATAGGAACCCAGAGCTTCGATCACGTCGGGAAGAGCCTTCAGCACATCCTCCTCCGTGATGATCACTTCGTGGTGATTTGAATGAATAAAGGCAGCTGCCTCCCTGGCGTATTTGAGGTCGATGGCATCCACATCCATACCGATGGCCCATGTCTCTATCGGTTTGTCCGACAGTCCTGCGGCAATAGCGCATACCAGGGAGGAATCCAACCCGCCGGAGAGGAGGAAGCCGACGGGTGAATCGGAATCCAGGCGCTTGCGGACACCTTCGATCAGCAGATCATGAATGCTCTTTGTCATGGTGTCCAGGTCAGACATAATATAATCTGTCACTTTGCTCATATCACGGTAGGAAATGAATTCTCCATCCTTAAAATAGTGGCCCGGCGGGAATGGCATGATCCTTTCCGTGAACGTAAGAAGGTTCTTGGGTTCGGAAGCAAATACATAGGTGCCCTGATCCGTGAGTCCGTAGTAAAGAGGACGTATACCGATAGGATCTCTTGCAGCAATGTAACTGTTTTCCTTCATATCGTAGAAGATCAGTGCAAACTCGGCATCCAGCATCCGAAACATATCCGTACCGTATTCCCGGTACAAGGCAGGGAGAATCTCACAGTCCGAATCACTGATAAACTCATATCCTTTCTTTAGCAGATCCTCTTTCATGGGCCTGAACCCGTAGATCTCTCCGTTACAGACAAGAACGATCTCGCACCCCTCCGGAAGGGAAGCCTCGGATAAACTGCTCATGTCTTCAGAATAGGGGATCGTCTGCTTCTCTCCGTAGAGGAAGGGCTGCATTCCCGAATCCGTCAGGCCCATGATGGAAAGACGGTTAAAGCCGAGCCAGCCGTTACCGGTATTTACCAGCCTCCGGTCATCCGGCCCTCTGGAAGAGGTCCTGACCATAGCCTGAAGAATCTCTTCTTTTTTCCCTTCTTTTCCACAATACCCTAAAACAGAACACATGAGATTTCACCTCCATCATCAGCTTATGAGACCAGGAATCAGCTTTCTCTGATTCCTGCAAAGAAAAAAGGCGTCTCGGAGACTATCTCCAAGACGCCTTTGTCTTTATAGTATGAAAGTTTACACCAGGTTGTGTTTTTTTGTCAATACTTTTTTATTAAGTATATGAATTATTCTCTGATCTTTCCTTCAGATTTCGCGTATTCGATCAATTCGGCAAGCCCTGCTCCCAGCGGTCCGATCTCCCCGGGATCCAATGTGCAGATCACCTGGTCACATTTATCGATGATCCCTTTGGCCAGGTCTGTTTCCGCGGCGGTGATGGGGCAGAATGCCTTAATACTCACCACCTGTGCGGCAAGAGCCAGGGCGGCGGCATAATCGATATCATTCTCCCACAGGATCCCTGCCGCAAAAGGAACCTGTTCCCTCTGCAGCCGGCGGAAGGTTTCCGTTCCCGACCCGTTTCCCGAGATGACAAAGACCTTGGGATCCCCTTTGATCTTCTCCAGTTCCAGGTCACCCGATCTCTCGTTGTAGGAGCCCACATTTATTCCGTATAGCTTCTGG
>CAJGDH010000161.1 GCA_904502145.1 uncultured Eubacterium sp. | reverse complement strand
TTACAAGTAATACAATGCTTTAGCCGTACGGCGAAATAACAACATGAGATTCAATAAATCAGCCGTACGACGAAGTCTTCAATATAATATCCAAAAATGAGCCGTACGAACAAATGCTGCTGTCTAAGAGTATAACTTGTTCGTACGGCTAAGTCAAGGTACAAAGACGACTATGCGGAACATTATTGAAAGAATGGCGGAACTGGGTTATTATCCCATCAAAGGGTAAATATTGCTAAAGCAGAAAAGGAGAGATGCAATGTTCGGTTTTATCATATGGAGCATAGTATGCTTTATCCTCATCGGGATCGGCGTCTCCACCTGGAGGGCCAAGGAGGCAACCGGCTTCTTTACGGGTGCAAAACCCCCCAAAGTCAAGGATGTCCGCAGATATAATCACATGGTCGCAATTCTGTGGTTCGTTTATGCCATTCTCTTTGAATTGCTGGGGCTCCCCCTGCTGTTTTACGAACAGAATTCGGCAGCCTTTGTCTGCAGTATCTTTGGGGTTCCGGCGATTACCATAGGTCTGATCGTGGATTACCTGATCATCTTGCGGAAAAATCAGTAAATGAAATTCAATTAACCGGCAGTTCATTAAAGTACAGGAGGCTTTTTCATGTCCCATGACGCTGACAGGATCATATTTCATATCGATGTGAATTCGGCCTTCCTGAGCTGGAGTGCCATCCGCCTTCTGGAATCCGGAAGCAAGGTTGATCTCAGGGAGATTCCCTCCATCGTGGGAGGGGACCAGACCACCAGGCACGGCATCGTAGTGGCCAAATCCATTCCTGCCAAGAAGTACGGGATCCACACTGCAGATACGGTAGCCAGCGCTTTCCAGAAATGTCCTGACCTGGTTTCCGTGAAACCGGACCACAATTATTACCGGATGAAGAGTCAGGAACTGATGGATTATCTCAGGGACTTCTGCCCCAGGATCCAGCAGGTGAGCGTGGATGAATGCTACATGGATTATGCGCCGATCCGGCATAAATATGCTTCCCCGGAGGAGGCGGCCCGGATGATCTGCGACGGGGTTTATAAGACCTTCGGATTTACGGTAAATGTAGGCATCTCCGACCGGAAGGTCCTGGCCAAAATGGCCTCGGATTTTGAGAAGCCCAACAAGGTCCACACCCTCTATGTATCGGAGATCCGGGAGAAACTGTGGCCCCTTCCCGTGGGGACCCTCCACATGTGCGGAAAGAAAAGCGCTGAAAGATTCGAACAGCTGGGAATCCATACCATCGGGGATCTGGCACAGACAGACAGGTCCAGGATCATTTCCCTCTTTAAAAGTCATGGGGACCTGCTTTGGCGTTATGCCAACGGGATCGACGATTCCGGGGTCAGGACGGAAGCCAGAGAAGCAAAAAGCGTCGGCAATTCCACCACCCTGCCGGAAGACCTCGTAAAGAGAGAGGAAGCCCTTCCGGTTCTTGACCGGCTGACAGAGTCCGTAAGCACAAGATTAAAGAAGCACGGTTTCCAGGCCAGACAGGTCACGGTGGAGATCAAGTATTCCACCTTCAATTCCGTCAGTCACCAGATGCCTTTGGACAAACCTACTTCAGACAAAGAAATACTGCTGGAGGCATCGGTCAGACTCTTCGATGAGCTTTGGGACGGATCACCGGTCCGCCTGCTTGGCGTCCGCAGCGGAAAACTGCAAAAAGAAGGAGAACCCTACCAGATCAGCCTCTTCGATTATCAGCATCAACTGGAAGAAGAGGAGGAGAAGAGGAAGGAACTGGAAGAGCAGAAGAGAAAAGAGAGGGAAAGACAGAAGAGGGAAGAGGAAAAAAGACAGCAGGAGCTGGCTAAACAGAGAAAAAATGATGAGCGAAAGAAAAGGCTGGATGAAGCCCTTATGAAGATAGAGAAAAAATACGGATCGGGTGCCATCAGCAGAGGGTCCGGAAAAAGAACAGTCAACGAAAAATCAAACAAAGGAAAAAGTTATGAAGATTGAATTACTCCATCTCCTGGAAGGAGCGGATCAGGCAAAAGGACTTACGGTGGTGATCGATGTTTTCCGGGCATTCTCCCTGGAATGCTATCTCTTTTCCAGAGGCGCGGAGAAGATCTATGCCGTCGGGGCGGAAGAGACTGCCCGGCAGATGAAAACCGAACATCCGGACTACGTTATGGTGGGGGAACGGGGAGGAGTCATCCTGCCCGGATTTGACTACGGCAATTCTCCCTCCCAGACGGAAGGGGCTGACTTAATGGGTAAAACCGTCATTCATACCACCAGTGCCGGCACCCAGGGGCTGGTCCATGCCAGTGCGGCAGGGGCTGAGGAGATCCTCACAGGCAGCCTGGTGAATGCTTCGGCCATTGCCTCCTACGTCCGGAAAAAGAACCCGGCGGAGGTGTCCCTGGTCTGTATGGGGATCTGCGGGAAGGACCCGGCACCGGAAGATGAGCTCTGCGGCCGTTATATCCGAAGCCTTCTGACCGGTGAGAAGCTGGATATGGGCAGGGAGATCCTGACCCTGGCAAATGAACCGACTGTAGCCAAGTTCTTCGATGAAGGGATGCAGGAGATCTTTCCCGTCAAGGATTTCATCCTCTGCATAGAATACGACCGGTTCCCCTTTGTTCTGAAAGTAAGGAAATGTACCGACGATATATTTGAGATCAGTAAAAGTGAAGTATAGAGGAGGGGAAGACATGCCAATGAAAGAATACCGCCAACCCTTATTCGATGTTCTGGAACAAACTCCTTCAATAAACAGCGACTGCGCTTACTATTCCGAGGAAGAAGCCCGGAAGACCCTCCGCTTTCACCGGACCATCCCGGCTTATGAGGAGACCCCTCTTGTGTCCCTGGAGGATGCGGCAGTAAAGTATGGCGTAAAGGCCATCCTGGTCAAGGATGAATCCTTCCGTTTTGGTCTTAAGGCCTTCAAGGGTCTGGGCGGAACATACTGTATGTTCCGGATCCTCTGCGAGAGGATGTCTCTGGACCCGGAGACAGCGGATTACACCACTTTTATGAAGGAGGAGATCCGCAGGGAATGCAGCAGGATAGAATTCGCCACGGCCACGGACGGCAATCACGGAAAGGGTGTGTCCTGGGCGGCGAAGATCTTCGGCTGCAAGGCCCATGTATTCATGCCCAAGGGTACGGTGGAGGCAAGACGCCGGGCCATCGAATCCGCCGGCTCCGCAGTGGCGGAGATCACGGATATGAACTATGATGATACCGTCCTTTATACGGCGGAACTGGCCCGGGAGAAGGGGTGGATCCTGATCCAGGATACTTCCTGGGATGGATATGACCAATATCCGCTATGGATCATACAGGGATACCTGACCCTGGCAGCGGAAGCGGCGGACCAGATGGGAGACAAGGTGCCCACACACATTTTCCTCCAGGCCGGAGTAGGCTCCATGGCCGGTGGAATCGAGGCATAGTTTCTCAATCGTTTCGCTTATGCTCCGCCCCTGGTCACCATCGTAGAACCCAGGGCCGCGGATTGTATCTATCGGTCTGCCAGGGCCTGTGACGGGGAACCCCATTCCGTGGAGGGAGACCCGGTCACCATCATGGCAGGACTTAACTGCGGTACGCCCTGCAGACTGATCTGGCCTGTCTTAAGGGACTGTTCGGCATACTTCTGCGCCTGCGATGACAGGATCACAGAGCTGGGGATGCGGGAATACGCCCGGCCCACAGGGAAGGATAAGGCGATCATCTCCGGTGAGTCCGGAGCGGTGACCTACGGGCTGACCCTGTCCATCCTGAAAGATGAAGCAACACGAAAAATGTTCCATATAAACGAAAAATCCGTGATCCTGCTGATCAATACAGAAGGAGACACGGACCCGGAAGGATATGCAAGAGTTGTATCAAAAAAGGAGGAAAGTCAGATGGATATTAAGGAAGCGATCCTCGCAAGGCACAGCGTACGGCAGTACAAGGATACGCCCATCGCGGAGGACCTGAGGGAGAGACTGGAGGAACTCGTCGAAGAGTGCAACGAACAAAGCGGCCTCCACATGCAGCTGATCCTGGATGACCCGGAATGTTTTGACACATTTCTGGCCCATTACGGCAGGTTCAGAAATGCCCGGAACTACATCGCCCTGGTAGGGCCCAAATCTCTGCCGGAACTTGAGGAGCTGTGCGGCTATTACGGCCAGAAGCTGGTCCTTGAGGCCCAGATGATGGGACTGAATACCTGCTGGGTGGCGGGAACCTACGGCAAGGGAAAATGTAAAGCGGACAAGGCGGACGGAGAAAAGCTTGTCTGCGTGATCGCCATCGGTTACGGGGAGACCCAGGGCAAAAAGAGAAGAACAAAATCCATGGAGAAACTGTGCTCCGTCCCAAGGGAAGAGATGCCGGTCTGGTTCAGGAACGGCGTAAAGGCAGCCATGCTGGCACCTACGGCAGTAAACCAGCAGAGATTCCGCATCGACCTCGAGGAGGATCAGGCGGTGATCACTGCCGGCAGGGGAGCGATGACCCGGATCGACCTGGGCATCGTAAAATATAACTTTGAGGCAGCCTCAGGCCATAAAGTGA
>CAJGDH010000160.1 GCA_904502145.1 uncultured Eubacterium sp. | reverse complement strand
TCATTTTTATCATACCATATATCCTCAGTCTCTACTAGCATATATATACGTATATATACCTCTCCTCCCGGCTACTTTTTTTGTTTTATCCTGCCATGGTGTGTGTTATGATATCAGATGGAAGATAACTCCCCGGAGCAAGTGTGTATATAGGGGAGTTAGCACTCGATACTTGACTTGGCTAATAATATGTGTTATCTATAATAGAAACGGATAAGGGTCCGTGAGGAAAAGGAGGATTATTATGAAGATTTTATCCCCATCTATTCTTAGCGCTGATTTTACACGTCTTGGTGAAGATGTGAAAAAGTCCCTGGATGCCGGTGCACAGTGGGTTCATATCGATGTCATGGACGGGATGTTTGTCCCCCAGATTTCTTTCGGAAATCCGGTGATCAAGGCACTGCGTCCCACCACGGACGCCGTGTTCGATGTGCATCTCATGGTTGAGGATCCGGGAAGATACATAGAGAATTTCGCAAAAGACGGCGCGGACATCATTACCGTGCATGCGGAAGCCTGCACCCATCTTGACCGTGTCATCCAGCAGATCAAAGCCTGCGGGAAGAAACCCGCTGTGGCCATCAATCCGGCTACCCCTCTGTCGGTGCTGGACTATGTTCTGGATGACCTTTACATGGTCCTGGTCATGACCGTCAATCCGGGATTCGGCGGCCAGTCCTACATTCCTTACTGCACAAAGAAAGTCCGTCAGCTGAAAGAGATCATCCGGGAGAGAGGACTGTCCACCCTGATCCAGGTTGACGGCGGGATCAGCAGCAAGACCATCGAAGAAGCCAGGGATGCGGGTGTTGATGTATTCGTCTCCGGCTCCGCGGTATTCGGCGGAGATATCGAAGCAAATGTGAAGACTTTACTCGGAATGATTTCCTGACCACAGGGGATCCTTCCGGGAGGAGACTGGGGACTCCCGTGCGGGGTCCTCAGAATACAGAATTAAGGAGAATGAACAATGAGTGATTGTACACATGACTGCAGCAGCTGCGGAGTTGACTGCCCTTCAAGAACAGGTGAACAGGTAGATTTTACGGAAAAACTCAGTGAGGGAAGTTCCGTGAAAAAAGTGATCGGTATCGTCTCCGGCAAAGGCGGGGTAGGAAAGTCCATGGTGACCTCCCTTCTGGCCTGCGCCACCATGAGAGAGGGATACAAGACGGCCATCCTGGACGGGGACATCACCGGACCCTCCATCCCCAAGGCTTTCGGGGCCAAAATGAACCTGGTGGGCAGCGCGGAAGGACTGATCCTTCCCCATACCACCGCCTGCGGGATCGACCTTGTTTCCGTGAACCTGATGCTTTCCAATGAGACGGATCCCGTCATCTGGAGAGGACCGGTTCTTGGAGGAGTGATCAAACAGTTCTGGGGAGAGACCTTATGGAGAGGCATCGATTATATGTTCATCGACATGCCCCCGGGAACCGGGGACGTTCCCCTGACCATTTTCCAGTCCATCCCTCTTGACGGGATCGTGATCGTCACTTCCCCTCAGGAACTGGTAGGGATGATCGTGGAGAAGGCAGCCAACATGGCCAGAATGATGAATATCCCGATCATCGGCATCGTGGAAAACATGAGTTATGTAGACTGTCCGCACTGCGGGGAGAAGATGTATATCTTCGGGGAGAGCCACATCAGTGAGATCGCCGAACAGTACCATGTTCCGGTGCTGGCCAGGATCCCTGTGAATCCCGCCCTTGCCAAGGCATGTGACGAAGGACTCATCGAATTTATGGATAACGATTATATGAAGGATGCCATGGAAGTCATCCTTCGCGTCTGATCCTCCCTCCTGCGGGGAGGTTAAAGATATCCCCGGAGAGGTGAACCGGGAATACGGAGGTATTTATGGATAACGATAATAAAAAACCGGATCCGAACAGAAGGAAAAATATCCGGACCGCTCTGGTCATGCTCGTGATCTGCCTTGGGATCACCTTCCTGTTTACCCATCTTCTGAACCGTTTCCGCAACGGGGACCAGCAGGAGATCTCCTACAGCGAGTTTCTCACCATGCTGGAGAAGGATGAGGTCAAGGAGGTAACCCTGGTGGATTCCAGGATCCTGATCGAGCCCAAAAAACAGGAAAACCCTGTATTGAAAAAGACTTATTATACCGTGCCCATCACGGATTACAAGCTGGTGGACCGCCTGAAGGATGCCAACATCAAATTCTCCAAGAAGGATACCAGCTCCAGCTCGGCCGTCCTTTCCATCCTTCTGTCCTATGTCCTGCCCTTTGTCCTGATCTACGGTGCCATGTTCTTTATCATGCGCAACCTGGGAAGAGGCGGCGGCATCATGGGCAGTGTGGGAAAGAGCAACGCCAAGGTCTATGTGGAGAAGAAGACCGGCGTATCCTTCGCCGATGTGGCAGGTCAGGATGAGGCCAAGGAGAGTCTTACCGAGATGGTGGACTTCCTCCATAATCCCGGCAAATATCTGAAGATCGGTGCCAAGCTTCCCAAGGGAGCCCTTCTGGTAGGGCCTCCCGGAACAGGTAAGACATTGCTTGCCAAAGCGGTGGCCGGGGAAGCCAACGTTCCCTTCTTTTCTCTGTCCGGTTCGGACTTTGTGGAGATGTTTGTGGGTGTGGGTGCTTCCAGAGTCCGTGACCTGTTCAAACAGGCCCAGAGCATGGCTCCCTGTATCATTTTCATCGATGAGGTGGACGCCATCGGTAAGAGCCGTGACAGCAGGTTCGGCGGCAACGACGAGCGTGAACAGACCCTCAACGCCCTCCTGGCGGAGATGGACGGATTCGATTCCTCGAAGGGTCTGATCATCCTGGCCGCGACCAACCGGCCGGAAGTCCTGGATAAGGCCTTGCTTCGTCCCGGACGGTTTGACCGCAGGGTCATCGTGGAACGCCCCGACCTGAAAGGGAGGGTCGAGACCCTCAAAGTGCACTCCAGAGATGTCAAGATGGATGAGACCGTGGACCTTGACGCGGTGGCTCTGGCCACTTCCGGCGCGGTGGGATCCGACCTGGCCAATATGATCAATGAGGCTGCCCTGGCAGCGGTTAAGGACGGAAGGTCCGCAGTGAGCCAGGCAGACCTGATGGAGGCTGTGGAGGTCGTCTTCGCCGGCAAGGAGAAGAAGGACCGGATCCTCAACGAGAAGGAGAAACGGATCGTGGCCTACCACGAGGTGGGACATGCCATCTGTATAGCTACCTGTAAAAATACCGAACCGGTACAGAAGATCACCATCGTTCCCAGAACCATGGGAGCCCTTGGCTTCACCATGAGTGTGCCCGAGGAGGAGAAGTATCTCATGAGCAAAGAGGAGATGCTGGATGAGCTGGTGGGCCTGTTCGGAGGAAGGGCAGCGGAGGAAGTGGTCTTCGGTTCCGTGACCACGGGAGCGTCCAATGACATTGAAAGAGCAACCTCCATCGCCCGCGCCATGATCCCCATGTACGGTATGTCGGACCGCTTCGGGCTGGTTTCCCTGGAATCCATCCAGGACCGTTACCTGGACGGCAGGGCAGTGATGAACTGTTCCGAAGCCACGGGCGCCCAGATTGATGAGGAAGTGCAGAAGCTCCTCAGGGAATCCTACGCCAAATCCCTTGAGATCATCAGGGGAAACAGGGAAGTCCTGGATGAGATCGCTGCATTCCTGATCGAAAGAGAAAACATCACCGGAAAAGAGTTTATGGATATTTTCCGGAAGTATAAGAAGGAAGATGAAGCTTCAGCCGGAGAAGAGGCAAAGAGTGAAACGGAAGCTCTCACCGGAGAAGAAGTGAAGAAAGAAGAAGCTGAAATAACAACGGAATCTGCGACCCGGACCGAAACCCGGGAGGAAGCGGAATAAGAATAAAAAAGTGTCTCGCCAGCGGGACACTTTTTTTGGAGGAAGAAAAATGTTTGATCTGCAGGAGGAACTGAAGAAGCTTCCGGCAAAACCGGGGGTTTATCTGATGCACAATGCCCAGGACGAGATCATTTATGTGGGGAAAGCCCGGGTCCTGAAAAACCGGGTCCGCCAGTATTTCCAGGCGGGATACAAGCGCAGCGTGAAGATTGAACATATGGTTTCACATATCGAATATTTTGAATATATAATAACCGACTCCGAGCTGGAGGCCCTGGTCCTGGAGTGCAACCTGATCAAGGAACACCGTCCCCGCTACAACACCATGCTCAAGGATGACAAGGGTTATCCCTACATCAGGGTCACCGTCCAGGAGGACTACCCCCGGATCCTTTTCTGCAGGCGGGTAAGGAGGGACAAGGCGAAATATTTCGGCCCCTACACCAGCGCCGGGGCAGTGAAGGAAACCATAGAGCTTCTCAGAAAGGTCTACCGGATCCGGAACTGCAGCCGATCCCTGCCCAGAGATTTCGGGAAGGAGAGACCCTGCCTCTACCATCAGATCAACCAGTGTGACGCCCCAGGTCAGGGCAATGTCCCCGCTGAAGAATACCGGAAAAACGTAGACCGGATGATGGAGTTTCTCCGGGGCAACGACCGGGGGATCCGGGAGGACCTGGAGCAGAAGATGAAGGACGCGGCCGCGGACCTGGAATTTGAGCAGG
>CAJGDH010000159.1 GCA_904502145.1 uncultured Eubacterium sp. | reverse complement strand
CCTTAAACTACTGGAAAAGCATACACCGTCACTATTTAAAAGTATCCAGCTGCAGACCTTGCTGGATACCACCGCTGAAGCATTTGACCGGCCGGGGAGAAGGATCTGGCACCTTCCGGCGGATCAGGCTTTGGCGGCCTATGCGGATTATACCACGAGCTGTTCCTCTACTGCCGGAACCGACAGAAGACGGGTATATCAGAGCGCCCTGAGGTTGGGAAGGAAGATCCGGAGGATCACAGGTTTCCGCCGGCAGGAAGACCTGGAGAGACTGGTATTTTACCTTTACGGGAATATAGGGATAAAGATGAAAGGGCACCTGCCCGGAGAGATCCTGATCCCGTCCTGCTATTTCAGCAATATCTATTCTCCGGCACAATGCCGGGTCATGTCGCTGATGGACTGGGGCGTGATCTCCGGGATCTGCGGCGGAGGAAAACTGGTTTTTACCGAGAGACTTACGCAGGGATGTGGCAGATGTCTGGCATGTCTGGCAAAGGAAGGGATAAAGACAGATGAGTGATACGGGTATGAAAAAGACAGCCATCGTCATAGGTACAGGTGCCGGAGGTGCAACCATCGCCAGGGAATTACAGGGAAGGTACCAGGTGACGATCCTGGAAGCAGGAAAGGAATTTAAACCCTTTATGCTTTCCGTCAACAGGATGGCGAAGCTGAGGGCAAGCGGATTGTATTTTGATGAGCGGATGATCCGGCTCCTGATCCCCAATATGCTGGTTGAAAAGTCCCAGGATATGGTCATGGTCCGGGGAATCGGCCTCGGCGGGACCACCACCCTGGCTACGGGCAATGCCGTGCGGTATGACGGCGCCTTAAAGGAGATCGGCATCGACCTGGATGCAGAGTTTGAACAGTTATATGAGGAGCTTCCCATTACCACAGACCATCAGAAGTACTGGACCAGGACGACAAAAAGAATGTTCCGTCTCTTTGAGAAGATGGATCTTGACCCGGTGGTCACGCCGAAGCTTTTAAACGCGGAGAAATGTACCGGCTGCGGGCATTGTGCCATTGGCTGTAAATACGGCGCCAAATGGGATACCAGAGAGCTGGTGGATGAAGCTGTAGGATTAGGGGCTGAACTTGTGACCGGCTGCAAAGTGACGGACCTTGAGGTCACCGGGAAGGAAGTGACGGCGGTACATGCAAGATGTCACGGGAGAAAACGAACCTTCCATGCTGACCTTGTGGTCCTGGCTGCCGGCGGGTTCGGCAGTCCGGTGATCCTGGAGAATTCGGGGATCTCCTGTCAGAAGACTTTATTTGTTGATCCTGTTTTGTGCGTGGCCGGACTTCTTCCGGGGCTTCATCAGGACAGGCAGATCCTGATGCCCTTCATCAGCCAGCAGGACGGATATATCCTTGCACCCTACATGGATTATCTGAGCTTTTTTTTCAATAAAGACTGGCGGATGCCCATGAGGGATATCGCCAGTATCATGATCAAGCTGGCCGATGTAGAAAAAGGCAGTATCCGGGGGAAAAAGATCAATAAACGGATGACGAAAACCGATGATCGGAAGATGGAGGAGGCAGTGAAGCTTTCCAGAGATATCCTGGAGCGTATGGGCGTCCCGGAGAAAGACCAGTTCCTGGGCACCCTGAATGCAGGACATCCCGGCGGTATGCTGCCACTGACCACTGCGGAAAAAAATACATTGCATCATGCAATGCTGCCTGATAATCTCTATGTAGCAGATGCGACCATCCTGCCGAAAGCCATGGGTAATCCGCCGATCCTTACCATCATGGCACTGGCTAAAAAGATCGCGTCCAGGTTGTGATCCATATCACGGGGGAAGAAAAGTATGAATGGAATTATGATAATGTTGATCTCAATTGCGGTACTGGGTGCCGGTTATCTCCTGTATGGCCGCTGGCTGGTCAAGACATGGGGTATCGATCCCAAGGCCAAAACCCCTGCCTATGAGATGCGGGACGGTGTCGATTATGAACCGGCGGATACGGCTGTAGTATTCGGGCACCAGTTTGCCTCCATCGCCGGGGCAGGCCCCATCAACGGCCCGATCCAGGCGGCGGTATTCGGATGGGTCCCGGTCCTGCTGTGGATCCTTCTGGGCGGCATCTTCTTCGGTGCTGTTCAGGATTTTTCGGCCATGTATGTTTCCGTGAAGAACAAAGGGCGTACTATCGGCTATGTCATCGAAGAATACATCGGGAAAACAGGGAAGAAATTGTTTCTCCTGTTTTGCTGGCTCTTCTGTATCCTGGTGGTGGCTGCCTTTACCGATCTGGTGGCCGATACATTTACCGGGTTTACTGCGGACGGCGCCAGGATCACAGCCAACGGCAGCGTTGCAACCACCAGTATGCTCTTTATCCTTGAAGCGGTTGGCCTTGGCTGCCTGCTTCGGTTTTCCAGGCTGAATAAATGGATAAATACTCTGATCGCCATAGCCCTTCTGGTCATTGGCGTATCTGTGGGGCTGGCTTTTCCAGTTTTTATTCCTGGATCTACCTGGCACTTCATCATATTTGTCTATATCATGATTGCCTCGGTGGTACCGGTCTGGGCTCTTCTGCAGCCCAGGGATTATCTGAACAGCTATCTGCTCATCTTCATGATCCTGGCTTCCATCGCCGGGATCCTGGTGAGCAATCCAAGCTTTAATCTGCCGGCCTTCACCAGCTTTACCGTTGAAGGGACAGGCAATCTGTTCCCCATCTTGTTTGTTACCATAGCCTGTGGTGCTGTTTCCGGTTTCCATGCATTGGTATCCTCGGGAACCGCTTCCAAACAGATCAAAAATGAGAAGCACATGCTGCCGGTTTCCTTCGGTGCCATGCTTCTGGAGTGTATGCTGGCGGTCATCGCTTTGATCGCGGTGGCAAGCTTTGTGGGAGGAGAGATCGAGGCGGCCGGATACACTACCCCTATCCAGATATTCGCCGGCGGAGTGGCCAATTTTCTGACGAAGATCGGACTGCCCTACAGTGTGATCTTTACCTTGATCAACCTGGCGGTTTCGGCCTTTGCCCTGACTTCTCTTGATTCAGTTGCGAGGGTGGGGCGCCTGTCCTTCCAGGAACTCTTCCTGGATGCCTCCATCGAGGATGACAGTATGGAACCCTGGCGCAGGACTCTGACAAACAAATATTTTGCCACAGCCATCACCCTGGTTCTGTCTTATGCCCTGTCAAGGATCGGTTACAAAAACATCTGGCCCCTTTTCGGCAGTGCCAACCAGCTCCTGAGTGCCTTATCCCTGATCGCCTGTGCCGTATACATGAAGAAGTCCAGACGCAAGGGCTGGATGCTCTGGATTCCCATGGTCATCATGCTCTGTGTTACCTTTACTGCTCTGATCCAGAAGATCATTTCCCTGATCGCTGCACCCACAGCAGGGAACCTTCTTCAGCTTACTTTCGCTGTTGCCCTGTTTATCCTGGGTCTGATCGTGGCTGTACTCGGTATCAGAAGCTTGACGGAAAGACAAAAAGGAGAGTACTATGAGAGCACCTGAGATAGAAGATTCAACGAGGGAAGAAAGACTAGAAGTGGTTAAAAATAAATTCCGATGTATCTCTGATTGTGATTCATGCGGTCTGTGCCAGATCTTCAAAGGCAAAGACCCCATGGTCGTCTATCAGGATTATATCGATGGAAAATGCAGTTTTCTGGAGATATCGAAGAAATTACGAGAGGGTTGATGAATATGAAGCCGGTTATAGGCGTAATGCCTTTGTGGGATGAGGAAAAAGACAGTATCTGGATGCTGCCGGGCTATATGGACGGGATCAGCCGGGCAGGAGGTATTCCCATCATCTTTCCCTTCCTGGAAGATGAAGAGGAACTGAGCCGGCTGATCAATCTGTGCGACGGTCTTGTATTTACCGGCGGCCAGGATGTCTCTCCCAGGATCTATCATGAAGAACCCCTTGAGGGACTTATTGATGACTGCGAAAAAAGGGACAGCATGGAAGAGATCATTCTGGAACGGGCGATTGCCGAAGATAAGCCGATTCTTGGCATCTGCCGCGGGATCCAGTTCATTAATGCCGCTTTAGGCGGAACCCTGTACCAGGATATTCCCTCACAGCATCCGTCGGCGACAGATCATCATCAGCAGGCCCCATATGAGCTTCCCATCCATGAGGTGAGGATCGTTGAGGGAACCCCTTTGCACGAATGTCTCAAGGTTGATAAATTGCCCGTCAACAGCCTTCATCACCAGGCGGTAAAAACGGTGGCTCCGGGACTGACGGAGATGGCCATATCCCCGGACGGGATCGTGGAGGCTTTGTACAGGCCGGAAAGTCATTTCCTGTGGGCAGTACAGTGGCATCCGGAATTCTCATATCTGACCGATGAAAGTGCCATGAAGATTTTCAGGGCTTTCATAGAGGCGATAATTTATAAAGATTGACAAAAGCCGATCCGGCTAAAACAGGAGTCTGCCTTGACAGAGATAAGATACAATATTCTTGATGTGAAAAATCGTACAGAGTTCAGGAAATGGCTCACGGACCATTCCCATCTGGAAAAAGAGTGCTGGGTTGATGTGAAGCGGGGAAAGCCTGTCGATAAGGATCATTTCTGGTACCTGGATG
>CAJGDH010000158.1 GCA_904502145.1 uncultured Eubacterium sp. | reverse complement strand
GACCCCTCCGGGATCATGAAGGAGATCCTGGCCTTCTTCGGGGGAAGGATCGGAACCTTGCTGATGGAGGAAGCGATCCTTTATGTGGGGATAAGCCTTCTCGGCATCGATGCGATCCTGGTCAAGACCGCCGCCCAGGCTGCTGTGGTGATCGGCAATTACGTCATAAGCAAATGGCTTGTATTTTAATAATCATCCTGCGGGATCCTGCCGCCGGCTTACAGCCGGACCGGTATCATTTCCGCAGGATTTTTTTTGTCTTCATTTCCGGTTACATACAGTTATTTCAAAAAAAAACAGGAGTTTTCCTCAAATGTATTGAAAAAACGGGAAAAACCTATATAATGAATCTTAAGATAAACGTAAGATTATGTTCGGTGACGGAGCATGATCAATCAGATGCATGGATGAGGTGGCAGAGTGGAATTACGACTGGAACAGATCAGCAAGATCACCCATGGTGTAGTGCTAAACCGTATCAAATCGAAGATTCAGAATGAAGGCATCGAGTACCCGATCCTCACCATCAGCCAGCTGATCGATGAGGAGAACGGTGTTTCTGACTATGAGGTTTCATCTGTGTTTGTGGATCCCAAGAAGGTCGGCAACCTGAACCTGGTCAAGGAACGGTCCGTGGTGATCGGTCTTACCTCCTTCCACCGCGCGGTGGTGCTGGAGAAACAGCATGTGGGAAAGATCATCACCTCCAACTTTGTGTCCATCGAATTCCGGGACGGGATCATGGATCCCTATTATTTTGCCTGGTATTTCAATGAGCATCCGGAGATCGAGAAGCAGAGGCTGATCGCCATACAGGGGAATTCTTCCGTGAAGGTTCTCTCCATCCATATGATCAGGAAGCTTTCGATCGTCTGCCCGGACCTGTCCACCCAGATGGCCATCGGCAAGCTGTACTATTATCAGAACCGTAAACAGCTGCTCCTGATGGAGAAGCTCAGACTGGAGAAGGCGGTCCGCAGCGAAGAGATCATGCAGAGGCTGAAGAAAATGGAAAGTGATTAGGGTGCAGAAGATGGATGAAAAACAACTCAAGTACCAATTTATGACAATCCTCAGTGAGAGCCACCCCGGACTTACTTTTGATGAATACAGGGACAGCTGTATCTTCCTGCTGTTCTATCATTATCTGTGCCTGAAATACGGGGAGGAACTGGAGGAGAATTATAAACTGCATATGATGGCCCGCATGGCCATCCGGGGCAAGCTGCAGATGGATTCTTTCCTGAATTTCATCGAGAATGCTTCCCATTTCCTTCATGTTCTGTGCCCTGACTACCAGCTGACGGAATTCTCCTTCTACAAGGGGCTTCTGGAGGTGGAGACCCAGGAGAAGCAGAAGAGTTATGCCCGTTTTATCCGTAAACTGATCAAAAAACTGGACACCTGGGGTACCGGGGAAGAACTCCTCGGTCTGTATCCCGTCTGTTTTGAATCCCTGATGATCGAGTTTTCCAACATGAAGAAGGAGACCGGTATTCCGGAGAGTATCCTTTCCCTCTATGAGACCTTCACTCAGGAGAAGAAGGAGGAGAGAAGGATCTTCCACCCGGAGTTCCGCTACGGATCGCTTCTTCGCAGACTGCTGTCTGACTGTAAGGAACCCTTTTACTGCGGTTATGAGACCTGTGCGGATTATATCGAGCTGATGAGGATCCTCTGCTTCATGCATGAGATCCCCGAGGACCGGTATTTCTTCTCCGGCCACAGGGAGTGGATCAGACAGAAACGTTTTCTCGGCAAGATGGACACGGTCTGTGTCTATAAACCCGAAGGGGTGGAACCGGGAACCTTCCTCACTGCGGAGGAGGAAAACACGACGGTGAAGAATCTTCTGCAGGTCAAGACCAAGGGGGAACTCCCCTATCTGCTTTCCGCTTTTCCCTTGCTTTGCGGGGACGGGGAGATCATGGCTGTCCTGCCCAGCTCACTGCTTTACCGGGAAGGAAGAGAGAACCAGATCAGGAGATACCTGGTGGAGGAGATGAACTGCCTGGATACAGTGATCCTTCTGCCGGATTTCATTTTCCCTTCCATCGGCCAGCAGGAGGTGTTCCTCTACCTTAAGAAGGACAGGCAGGAAGAAGATGTGATGCTTTTTGACTGTTCAGCCCTGGAGGATTTCGGGGAGGACGCCCTGGAGGATATCCACAGGGCCTGGAAGGACAGAAAGACGGTCCCCGGCCTGTGCCACCGGGCAGACAGGGACGAGATCTCCGGAAACGGGTTTAACCTGAATCTCCCCCGGTATATCAAGAAAACCGTGGGAATGGAGATCGTGGATATAGATACAAAAAGGGAAAGGATCGAAAGGATCAACCAGGAACTGAGGGAGATCGAAGGACGTCTGGAGATGTACCGGAGAGATCTGGAGCTGGATGCGCTGATCTGATCCTGCCCTGGATATCTGATACGGATACTATATAGTAGATACAATATAGATACTATATAATAAAGTAAAAACCATATTGACAGCGCAAAACCGGGAAATTGCAGGATTAAACACAGAGAATACCTCTCTGTGTTTATCTTTGTTATACTATAATTTGATAAAAAATACTGTTATTTTGGTAAAAAACATATACTTTTCATAATTGCTATTTTGTGATATGATGATATATCATGATAAATTCAGCAGATTTAGTCTCATGAAGAGAGGATGATAGAATGGCAGCACAGAAAACCGGCACTTCCCGCAGAAGAAAGACTTCTTCCGCCTCCCGGAGTTCTTCCTCCGGAACGGCCAGGAAAAGGAGAACATCATCTGCAGGGTCAAGCCGCAGAAAAACCGCAGGAAGTACAGGCGGGAGCAGAAGCAGAAGCGGACGTTCCGCCGGCAGAAGTACAACCCGGCAGAGGAATCCTGTCCCCGAGGTAAGGGAATCCGGGATCAACATGGGGTCGGAGTTTCAGCTCATCGTATCCTTCTGCCTGACCGTACTTCTCATGCTGAGTAATTTCGGCCTGGGAGGGAAAGCGGGGAGGATGCTCAGCAGCTTTTTCTTCGGACTGTTCGGATGCGTTCAGTATGTCATGCCCGTCATGTTTTTCCTGGGAGTCACCCTGCTCCTTGTGAATGACTACAATTCTCTGGCCCTCAAGAAATGTCTGGCAGGATTCATTGCATTGATGATGGTCTCAGCCTTTGTACAGCTGGTCTTCAATGACAATAACATCAGTATATATGAGATCTTCAGCGTTGCCCTGGAGGATAAGACCACAGGCGGCCTGATCGGCGGAGGTTTCGGATGCCTGCTGAAAAGCTGGTTCGGATTCGCGGGTGCCATCGTCATCGTAACCTGCATCTTTATCCTCTCCCTGATCATGCTCACCCAGAAGTCCGTGGCGGAATTCTTCAAAACCACTGTGGACAGGGTGAAGAATTTCCGGGCCGACAGTGAAAAAAGGCGTGAGGAACGCGCCATGAAAGAGGCTTCAAGGCGCAAGACCGCCCAGGATAAAGTGCGTGAGAAACAATGTGAAGATAAGGTGAAAGAGCTGGAGGAAAAGAAGCTGGAATCCCAGAAGAGGACGGAAGAGACAGCGGAAGCCTCCAGGAAAGACACCGAATTCCGGGTACCGACTTTCCACGCTTCCGACGAAGTAAAACCCAAGGATGCGGTGAAAGAACTCCACCCGGAGATCTACCCCTTCTCCAAGGAGGACGGGAAGACGGATCCCTTCAACAAGGATCTGGATTTCTCCGCCTTCTCTTTCAATTCGGATAAGTCTCCCGAAGATTTCATGAGGGAGCTCCGTGAGAAGACCCTCACCCGGGAAGAGATGGAGGAGAGGGTGAAGAGAGCGGAATCCATGCCGGCCATGGGTGTCCGTGAGATGGAAGCCGATCCGGACGCTTATCCCGAGGAGGATGAACCGGTGATCCAGATCGATGCCATCTCCGAGGAGGATATCCCGGACGATGTGATCACTTCCCCGGACGGGGAGGACCCGGATGACGGGTATATCCCGGGTCAGGGCAGCCTTCCCGGCTCATCGGATGAGATCGTGATCCACAAGGAAGAAATGAAAACCGGATCCGGCCGCAAGGCATCCGGAAAGAGTGAGAATACATTTACCGTGAAGAAGGCACAGAAGGGGGACTATGTCTTCCCGCCTTTCAGCCTTTTGGAGAAACCGGATAACGGCAGGAGCGGGGACGAGGATGAATACCTCAAGAACACCGCCCGAAAGCTCCAGGAGACCCTGGCCAGCTTCGGGGTGAACGTCAGGATCACCGACATCAGCTTCGGCCCTACGGTCACCAGATATGAGATGGTTCCGGAACAGGGGATCAAGGTCAGCAAGATCGTCTCCCTGACGGACGACATCAAACTGAACCTTGCCGCCTCGGACATCCGGATCGAAGCACCTATCCCGGGCAAGTCAGCCATCGGGATCGAGGTTCCCAACAAACATGTGTTTAAAGTTTATTTCCGGGAACTGATCGAACATCCCAGATTCCGGCATTTCCGTTCAAAACTTGCCTTTGCCGTGGGCAAAGACATCGGCGGAGCACCGGTCATCTCGGATGTCGACAAGATGCCCCATCTGCTGATCGCCGGCGCCACCGGTTCGG
>CAJGDH010000157.1 GCA_904502145.1 uncultured Eubacterium sp. | reverse complement strand
GTGGCTGGATGCGTAGACAGCCATCTCTTCCACCGCACGGGCAGCCCGCATGGAATTTACACTGTCAATACCGTTTTCCTGGCATATCTCCTGAAGTCTGTTGCTGACACCTACGATATCCTCACCATCTCTAGTTATGGTGATGTCCATCACCGGCTTCACTTCCACATCACGTTCGCGAAGGAATATGCCTCTGTACCTGCCTTCAGACCGGGCAAGGATCATCCGGTTGCGGATGAGGATAAAGGCCAGGACCAGGGCGGAATTGACGGGATAAGCCCACCAGATACCTTCCACTCCGATAAATCTGGTCAGGATCAGGACCACGGGGATGATTCCCAGGAAACCGTCCAGGGCACTGACCAGGGTGGCATAACCTGCCATACCCAGCACTCTGAGGTAGCGGAAATAAACGATGACCGTGCTTCTGAACAGGTAGCATATGGAGAAAACTCTCAGGGCACGGATAGCCATGGCAGCCTGCCCTGCTTCAGTGATATTGTAGAGTGCCGCTGCCTGGGGAGCAAAGACCATGAAAGCCGCTGTGCATACGATCGCTGCCACGAGCTGACTTCGCAGCGCCATAACCAGTATCGTATTCTGTCCCCGGTAATCATGCTGTCCGTGCAGGATGGCCATTATCGTGGAGGAGGCCCCGATCAGGGCACTCAAGAAAATGGAGATGACCGAAAGAGACTGCTGACACAGGGAGTAGGCCACCACTCCGCTTATGCCTGCCAGACTCTGGGCCAGGCCGTTGGATACGGCAAACTGGAGGGTAAACCCCAGCTGGGTCACTGCATCGGATGCTCCCAGTTTAATAATCTCCGGCAGATTCTTCATGGAAGCGGCTATATTTTTGCTGACATATATTTTCAGTTTCTTTCTTAAGATAGCGTAGATCACCACGATAAGGGCACAGATGTAGCCGGTCAGGGTTGCCCAGGCTGCCCCCTCCACACCCATGCCTGCCAGGCGGATGTAAATGTAGTCCATGATGATATTTACCACATTGGCCACCACGTTCACCGCAGTCGCATAACCCGGCAGTCCTGCGGGAGGAAGGAAATCCACATAGATCAGGATGGTGATCAGAAGGGGAACAGACAGCAGGAGGACCCGGAGATAATGATCAAAGTGTGCCTTGATCATCGGATCCGTGCATAAGATCCCCGACAGATTGTTGAAGAAGAGATTGCCCAGTACCATCATCACAATTCCAATGAGGGCCCCTGCGAGCATAGAGGAGGTAAAGCTGCGTCCTGCCTCTTCATGATCTCTTTTCCCGACGGCAAAGGCGTATACCGTGGCACCGCCTCTGCCCAGAAGGGAAAAGACGGCTGCGACCATCAGCATCAACGGGGCACCCAGGCTCACGATGGCCATACCTTCGCTCCCCAGAAGTCTGGAGACCACCATGCTGTCCACGAATTCATTGAGGGACATGGCGGCCATGGTGATCATGGTGGGTAAAAGATATTGGCCGAATTTCTTCCTCAGAAGCCTGTTTGAACGATTATATTGGTATCTTTTGTTGTCAGCATTTTCAGGCATCTGTCTGGCTCCTTTTCCGATAACCTGTAAAAAAAGCTTCTCAAAAGGCCCTTTCCAGCGATTTGAGAAGCTTTCTGTTCCAATGAAAACGGGGCAAAGCCCTCTCTTATTACAGACAGCCTATTACAGACAGCCAAATTCGATCATGGCTTTACGAAGGGTTTCCTTGTGGGCATCGGTAAGCTCCGTGAGGGGCAGTCTCGGACTTCCCACCTCAAATCCCTGCATATTGAGGGCGGCTTTTACCGGGATGGGATTCACTTCGATGAAGAGCTGTTCCACCAGAGGCAGAGCTTTTAGCTGAAGGTCACGGGCCTCTTTCCACCTGCCTTCCAGACAGTGCATGACCATGTCGTGGGTCTGCCTGGGAGCAACGTTGGCCAGTACGGAGATCACGCCGATCCCTCCCAGGGAACATAAAGGAACGATCTGATCGTCATTTCCCGAGTAAATGTCCAGCTTGCCGTCGGTGAGAGCGGCCAGTTTCGCCACCTGACTGATGTTGCCGCTGGCTTCCTTGATGGCCACGATATTCTCCTGATCCCTGGCCAGTCTGGCCATGGTCTCCGGGAGGATGTTGGTTCCGGTTCTCGAGGGGACATTATAGACGATACAGGGCAGTTTGGTAGCTCCTGCGATGGTGCGGTAATGGCGGTAGAGACCATCCTGGGTTGCCTTGTTGTAGTAGGGTGTTACCAGAAGAAGGCCGTCCGCTCCCAGTTTCTCTGACTCTTCCGACATCATGACCGCATGAGCGGTATTGTTGGAGCCGGTTCCCGCGATGACGGGGACCCGTCCCTTCGTGACTTTGACGGCCACATCGATGGTTTCCAGATGTTCAGGGTCATCCAGAGTGGGAGCCTCTCCCGAGGTCCCGCAGATGATCAGGGCATCCGTTCCGCCGGCAATCTGTGCTTCAATGAGCCTCTCCAGGGAATCAAAGTTAACCTCGCCGTTTTCTTTCATAGGTGTGGCAAGTGCGACACCGGATCCTTTAAAAATTGTCATGATATATATCCCTCCAGTAGGTCTGTGACGGCACGAAAAGGCCGTCTGTGATGCATGGGGTAATTGATGTCTTTCTACTGATGATTTTAACAGGATATGGGGAAGTTTTCAATATTTAGCGGCAAAACTCCTCATTTACCTTATTTTTCCACCAGGATCTTTCCGTCTACGATCACATATTTTACCTTGGTATCGGAGATCAGGGGATCTCCGTCCGTCAGTACGATATCCGCGTCTTTTCCGGCTTCCAGGCTGCCCACCCGGTCCTCGATGCCGATGTGTCTGGCCGGGTTGATGGTGATGGCCTGGAGGGCCTGGAAAGGATCCATGCCCGCCTTGACCGCCTGTCCCGCGCAGAGGCAGAGGTATTCCTGCGGTGTTCCGGGAGCGTCCGAGATGATGGAAACCTGGATCCCTGCTTCTGCCAGGATCCCCGGGGTAGTCCAGGACTTGTTCATAAGCTCCGGTTTGGCAAAAGAAATCATGGTCGGGCCGATGGCAACAGGAACATTAGCCCTCTTCAGCTGGTCCACGATCAGGTGCCCTTCCGTACAGTGCTCCAAAGTAAGCTTCAGGTCGAATTCTTTGGCGATCCGGATGGCGGTCAGGATATCGTCGGCCCTGTGGGCATGGGCCTTCAGGGGGATCTCCCTCTTCAGGACCGGGATCAGGGCTTCCATCTTCATATCGAACTTGGGTTGTTTGGTGATGTCATCCCCGGCGGCTTCCTTGCGGAGCATATAATCCCGGGCTTCGAAGAGCATCTGCCGGAGTTTGGCCGCCGTGGTCATACGGGCGGAATCACATTTGCCGCTGTAGCAGCTCTTAGGATTCTCGCCGAAGGCACATTTCATGGCGACGGAAGGATTGATCAGGGCATCGTCCACGGAGTTTCCGTAGAGTTTTACGGCAAAGAAGGTACCGCCCAGTACATTGGCGGAACCGGGGCCGGCACAGACCGTGGTCACACCCTCTTCCAGGGCCATGGGGATACATTCGTCCATGGCATTGTAGCTGTCCAGGCCGCGAAGCTGCGGGCAGCAGATGTCGTTCATCTCGTTAAAATCGTAAGTTCCCCCTGTAGGTCCGCCGTATCCGTCAAGACCGATATGGCTGTGGGCATCCACAAATCCGGGGTAGGCATGAAGGCCGGAAGCGTCCAGGACTTCCTCGTCCCCCGCTGCCTCTCCCCCCACGGATACGAGTTTTCCGTCTTTGATGAGGATGTCCCCCTGATAGGGTTCCTGGTGAATAGCGTCGTGAATCAATGCATTTCTGATGATCATTTTATAAGCTCCTGTCTATATTATTTTTATTCTTTACCGGATCCATTTGTCGGCGATGGTGGGGGTCTCATATCCCCAGTCTTCTTCGACTGCGTGGTCCACCAGATCAAATCCGGTTTTCTTCAGTACATTTGCCGAGCCCTGGTTTTCCACCATGTTGCTGGCTGTGATGATTTTAATGTCCGTCTCTTCATAGAGGTAATCCACCAGGAGAAACACAACCTCCGAGGCGATGCCGCATCCCCAGTATCTTTCCGTCAGCCGGCAGCCGATACTTATCTTGTGAATGGCATCCATGTAACCGTACATCTCCGCCAGCCCGGCGAATTCCCCGTCATAAAATACGCCGAGGATAATGGACTCTTTCCGGCATTCATCATAAAGGTGGTCGATCACATAACCCACATCTTCATATTTCTGTTCGAAGAGAAAGGTGGGCAGATAGCGGTAGACTCTGGGGTTCTTCCTCATCTCTTCAAGTCCTGCGGCATGGGATGCGTCCAGCTTCTTCAGTTCTACACGCCCTCTTCGCAGATACGGGATCTCGGAAAACAGTTTTTTCTTCATTGGGGTTACCTCTTTACCTGATGCCTCTTGCTCTCGATCCGGACGCGGCCTTCATGCACGCTCTCCTTATAGAAATCCTTCACCGAACACCCGGCCCGGCCCGAAGAGGCACAGGCACATGCGCAGGCACAGGATGATGCGCAGGCGCAGGAGGAGGCACAGGCACAGGAGGAATGGTGGGAAGACCCGCCGGACCGC
>CAJGDH010000156.1 GCA_904502145.1 uncultured Eubacterium sp. | reverse complement strand
CTCCTCCATGGTTTCAAAACCGATCCCGTGGATACCCAGCCTTCCCAGGACAAAAGGCCCCACCAGAATTCCGGCGATCAGGAATGCCGTCACATCCGGGAAATTCAGTTTCAGATACTTGAAGGCACGGGTCATCATCAGCCCGATGAACAAGGCCAGTGCAGTTTCCAACAAAATACGCATATATTGTTCCTTCTTTCCTAAAAATTATGGTTGTCTGCACAAAAATAAACTGCCGGTCAGGTCATGATCGCATCCCTGCCCTGGCAGTTTTCTTTCTCCAAGGTACTATTCTACCACTTGTTTTTCAGATTTCAAGCCTAATTTGCCTTCTCCACCTTCTCGATATCCTCACTTTGATCAATAGTCAGGTCAAAATCCTCAAATGCCTGATCTCCCGGAAGGGTCATGGCGAATCCTTTCGTGGGATCAATGGACAGGTCCAGGGAATCAGCTTTTAATCCCAGCACATGTCCGCCGGACTGTTTATCGTCAGAGATAAAATGGAAATGCCATCCCACCGCATTGAGAGAACTCATGTAGGGAGGACAGTAAAGGCCCACCACACATCCTTTGATGTTCTTGTAATCAAAGAAAGTCTGATCGGTTTCCAGGACCTCAGCAAGGGGATGGTAAGGTTCGGACTGAGGCTTCTCACTCCGGACATTCATCTCGGAAAACTCTCCTTCCAGTTTTATCATGTAGAAGTTATTCTTCCCATGTTCCGCGACGATCTCATCCAGCTTATCCTGAAGAACCTTCACATCTGAAATGTCTGTGAGGGTCGATGTCTCGTCCTTATCAAAAAAGGTCACATCTGCAAAGGGTATCTTCTCCTCATCCTCAACAACCTCCACCGTTCCGTCGCCTGCAGCACGGTAAACCTGGCCGTCCAGCATGATCAGTTCCCCGTTTACGCCTTCAAAGGTTCCGATCCCGGTGTCACCAAGCTTTTTTAACTCACTCACTGTCATGCTTCCGTAGTAATCGCCCAGGGTCAGGGACTGCAGCAGGGAAACCTGCTGGATGATTTCTCCTCCGGCTTCGTCAGAGTCACCGGCATTATAATTGCCTCCACACCCCCATACAGAGAATAAAAGGATGGCGGCCATGGAGAACATCGTCACTATTTTTGTTCCTTTTTTCATCTCTTTTATCTTCTCCTTAGTGCATCTGTAATTATGTCATAATGATCAAATGCAAGATCATTCTTATTAAGTTCGATCTCATCTTTTTTCAACATGAATCCGCCCTTGTTCCTGATGATGGTAAACCATCCGGCATCCGCTGCGTCATCTGCTGCGATAGGTTTGACCTTTTCCGCATCAACCACTGCCATATAGGCTGCTGATACCGTCCAGTCCCTCGGGTCCCTGCCGGGTTTGCTGTAGATACCCACCAGGGTAAGGTCTTTTGAAGGCATGGAAATACAGGTCTCTTCCATCAATTCTCTTGCTGCCGTATCTTCTATACACTCGCCGGCCTCGGAGAATCCTCCGGGGAGGGCCCATTTGCCAAGGAAGGGATGATTGCCTCTGCGGATCAGAAGTATCCTGTCCTCTTGATCTTTGACGGATATGATGCAGATATCCGCCGTCAGGGAAGGTTTCTTCCAGTCTCCGGGATTATAAGATTTTAAAAATTCGGCTTCCGTCAACCCGTTCTTATCTCTTAATTCACTCATTTCGCACCTCTCATGTCATTCATAATCCTTGATCGTCTTAACGATCGTCCGGATCGTTTCAGATTGTTGCTCATCAGCGGTAATCAAAGCAGTCCCGTCACCGGACTGGGCACCGTAATTACCAAACTGTGCATGGTTGCCTCCTTCAATACATAATTCAATATAGCGGTCTGTGGCAGTTTCCCTGCCATCTTCGATCTTATTCCTGCTGACGATCCTGTCGTCCGTTCCATAGATGACCAGCTCGAACATGTCCTTATCCAGTTGTCCGTATGCATAGGCCGCCAGAAGGATCACACCGTCAATTTTATCTCCATGGTCTGAGGCATACCGGGTTGCCATGGCTCCCCCCAGTGAGTGTCCACCGATAAAGCAATGCCTGTAATCATAGCCCCGCAGGACGGAATCTGCTTTATTGATACCGAGAAAAGCAAACCGTAATGGCATGCGCACAAGGCAGACATCCATGTTTTCCTCAGCCAGACGATGAAGGATTGATGCATAAGCCGTCTCCTCCACCTTCGCACCGGGATAAAAGACCAGTACATTTTCTTTCGAAGGTCCATCGAAAAACCATCCGTAATCTGTCTCAGATACTGCGACAAGACTATCCGAATGCAGCGCGGCCAAAGCAGTGTCGTCAGCATGATAATAGCTTGCTGAGTAGATCAGGAAACCGAGGATCAAAGCTATGATGACAGCAGGCGGCGTGAATAAAATCAGTAGTTTTCTTCTGTTAAATGTTTTCTTTTCCATCGTTATTTACAACAGGGTCAATAATTCTGCGGGCTTTCTGATCAGGTAATCTGCGCCGGAATCCTGAAGTTCCTCCAGACTGCCGTAGCCCCATAAAACTCCGGCACTGGAGAGGTCATTCGCTTTGGCGCCGTCGATGTCCTGATCACGGTCTCCCACCATCAATACGGATTTTTTATCCGTAATCTGAAGATCCTCCAAAAGATGCATGATCACGTCCGTCTTCTTTGCGATGCGGCCGTCCATAGTTGCCGCCCCGACATAGTCGAAGTATTGACTCAGATTAAAATGTTCCAGTATCGCAACGGAGAATTCGTATGGCTTGGAGGTAGCAAGAGCTAGGAAGACCCCTCTCCTTTTCAGTTCACCCAGCAGCTCCGGGATCCCCTCATAGACTTTGTTCTCAAATATCCCGCCGGCACGGAAATATTCCCTGTAATACTCGATTGCCTGAAGAGCCTGCTCCTCGGAGAAACCATAGTACTTCCGGAAAGATTCCTTAAGCGGGGGGCCGATAAAGGGATACAGTTTACTCCTGTCAGACTCCACGATATCATACTTCGCCAATGCATACATGACAGAATTGGTGATACCGATTCCCGGATCCGTCAGTGTGCCGTCAAGGTCAAATAAACAATACTTGTATCTCATTGATCATACCTCAAAACAAACATCCTAATTACATATGAAGTATATCACATTTATCTGATATGAGATAAGAAATGTTCTCATAACCCGAAATATCAGTTACAAAAAAGGAAGCCCCAGGTTACTGATTGATATAATTCAGCAGCCTGAGGCTCCCACACTTATTGAATAATCGATTTGGCAAACTTTGCTGCGTCCGCGAGGTCTTTTTCGTTGGGTCTGCCTTTATGGATACCCTTGAATTCTCCCTTGCAATGGAACTCGCGCTTATCCATGGCAATGCCGGCTTTGTCTGCTTCAGCTTTTACCTTCTTCCAGGTGGAGTTCAGCATAGCCGCAGAACCGAAATTGACGATACGTCCAACTTTGTCCGGATCCAGTGAACGGATGAAGTCTCTTACTTCCGGATCAATGCTGAATGCATAGTAGGAATTTCCGAGAAAAAGGATATCCACGGCTTCATCAACAGGGGTGCTGATGGGCAGTGCTTCTGCGCCCACGGCCTTAGCAACCGCTTCTGCAAGACGCTTTGTATTTCCTGTTTTTGTATAATATCTTACTGCAATATTCATTTTTATTCTCTTCCTTTCTGCTTAATAATCCTTTTATGAATCTTTCCTTTTTTCACTATATATACTTCCTGAGAGATTTCCATCAGTTCTTTATCGTTATAGGAATCCGTATAAAAAGCTTCTATTTTCCTTCTATCTCCACCACCACATACTCCGACTTACACCCGGTCTTGAACTTGATGGCCCAGTCTGAGATCCCGGAAGTGACGATAAAGTCTGTCTTCCCTCTCTTTTCATGGCCATATACCTGGTCGTCGGGGGTGATATTAGTGTGGTTTTCGATGACCATAAGCGGAAACAGCTGTCCGCCATGGGTATGGCCGGAAAGTACCAGGTCCGCTCCGGCCTCTTCCTGGGCGGCATAATCCTGAGGCTGATGATCAAGGATGATGGTATACTTCTCAGGGTCCAGGTCCCCCATCAGTTCCTGCATGGTTTTCCTGCCTGAACCGTATTCTTCAAAATGGTCCTTCCTGCCGATCAGGTAAAAACGGTCATCGATCAGCTCAACTTCATCCTGCATCACATGCACACCATTTTCTTCAAGAGCATTAATTAGCTCATCCCCGTCAAATCCTCTACGCTCTGACGGGTAATAACCCTTGTCATGATTGCCAAAAGCGTAATAGACACCATAGGTGGTCTTGATCTCTCCCAGGGCCTCACAGCAACCCAGCATATCCTCTTCGGATGTATCGTCGTCCACATAATCGCCGACGACCAACAGAAGATCCGGATGCTGTTCCTCGATGGCTTTCAGATGCTTACGGAAACCATCTGCATGGAAGGTCGTCCCCACATGAGAATCTGCGATCGCTGCCACCTTGAGGGTACCCACTTTCTTCTCTGTGGGAATCTGATATCCGGTCATGGACACATGATGGCATGAGTACCATCCCGCAGCCAGATAACACAGGGTGAACAGAACCGCTGCCGCTCCTGTATAGTATTTTTCAAAAGGCTTTTTCCGGCATT
>CAJGDH010000155.1 GCA_904502145.1 uncultured Eubacterium sp. | reverse complement strand
GAATATATCAGATTATCCGCCGGATCATTCCATATCAGTTTATATGTCATGCCCGCTTCGATCAGGCTCTGGCATATGGACAGTGTCACTTCCGCCAGTTTTTCACATTGTTCGACAGAGGGCTCGATATCGACGGACTTGTCTGCGGCGATGATCAGTTCCTTATTCAGCGGCAGGGAAGGATCCTTGACCATGACCTTGTCGATCTTGCCAGAAAGTTTCCAGTGGATCGAATTCAGATTGTCGCCGTCCTCATATTCGCGGATCTGAAACACTTCCGAGCGGTCTTTCCCTTTTTTATATGGGGAGTACAGTTCATTGTCGAAACTGCTGCTCTCTCTGGCTTCATAATCCACGATCACATCGAACAGATCGGGAAGTACCGTATAATTACAGTGTTCTTCCAGCTTAATCGGAAGATTGACGATCCCGAACATGTCGGACAATGAAGGTTTCTCTATCCACAACGTATATTTTCCGCAGGTCGGGGCACCTATCTCCGGGACAAGAGTGTTTTCACCCCGGGCCTTGATCGGAAGAACAAATCTTTTCTTCTTTTTTTCTCCTGTAAACGTGTTTTCTATTTTCAGTATCCCTGTGAAGAAAAACGCAGGAAGATAGCCGTCATTCACTGCTGTGATACGGATCCTGGCATTACCGTTTCTGACTCCTCCATCCACTTTGGCTGTATATCTTATTCTCCCCCTTAAATAGATATTGGCCAGCAGGCTTGCGCACCAACCGAAGGCCATGACGGCAAGAATAATGACCGTGTAGATACTTCCATGGAAAACCGAAATGACTGCCAGTATGAATGCTATGAATATGGAAAAGATCCTGAGCATTTATTTCTCCAGAAAGTACATATCCTTCGACTGAACCAGTTTAACTTCCCGAACGATCTCTTCCAGAAGCTGTTCCGGTGTGTACTCGTTTAACTTCGCCCTGGAATTGAGGATCAGCCTGTGTGAGAAAACGTCTATAACAGTGGCTCTGACATCCTCGGGGATAACAAAATCTCTTTGCTCCATCAGCGCGTGTGCCTGGGCAACTCTGCTTAAAGCCAGCGCTCCGCGGGGGCTTATTCCCAGGGTGATCATTTCGTGTTCTCTTGTCTTTTGGACGATTTCCGCAATGTATTTATAAACCGGGCCGCTGATCTCTACGTGGGTTGTCTCATCCATAAGTGCGATCAGTTCCTCGGTGGTAATGATCGGCCTGACATTCATCAAAGGATCCTGTTCCCTTCTTGCGGACATGATCTCGATCTGGCTCTCCACATCCGGATATCCGATACTGAGCTTGATCATAAAACGGTCGAGCTGGGAATTCGGGAGCATCTGTGTTCCGGCAGACCCTACCGGGTTTTCGGTTGCAAGTACAATGAACGGATCCGGAAGATCATGTGTTATTCCGTCGACCGTCACTCTTTTTTCCTCCATAGCCTCAAGGAGGGCTGACTGGGTTTTGCTGGACGTCCTGTTGATTTCGTCTGCCAGCAAAAGATTCGTCATTATCGCCCCTTCTTTGTAGGAGAGCGTACCGCTGTTTTTATCGTACACAGAGAAACCTATTATATCGGAAGGCATGGTATCCGGAGTAAACTGGATTCTCTTTGTATCCAGACCCATCGATTTGGCAAATGCCAACGCCATCGTTGTCTTTCCGACTCCGGGAACGTCTTCCAGAAGGACGTTTCCCCTTGCCAGAATCGCCATGAGCACCTTTTCGACGATCTCGTCCTTGCCTTTGATAACCTTTGTTACTTCACTTTTAATCTTACTGATCGATTCGTTCATATCCGTCTCCCATCCTATTCCTGAAGAGTGTTGGAAAAGTCAAAATAATCGCCGTTCCCCTTATCGAGGAGGAGCATCGAAGTAATCGCGCATGCTGCCTGTCTTGTTGCAAGCATATCGCTTTCCTCGGGCTTCCCGTTCTTTCCAAGCTGGGAAGCAAAGCCTCCGTCACTGTTTCTGAAGGACATCAGTGCGTCCGCCACGCTGACTCCCGATTTGATAAATCTTTCATCTTTTCCCGGATCTATTCCGGCAGCAGCCAGTGCCATTATGACCTGAGAACATGTTTCCGAACTGTAACGATTTCCGAAAACATAGAAGCCTCCTGCTCTCTGTGCTTCGGAAAGGAAGCCTACCGCGGATTCCACTGCTTCATTCGCTTCCTCATACTTTGAAGCGTACGGCGCCAGCGCCTGTACAGCCATTGCCGTAATATCCACATCA
The DNA here is from genome assembly GCA_904502145.1 of uncultured Eubacterium sp. Classification (GTDB taxonomy): domain Bacteria; phylum Bacillota; class Clostridia; order Lachnospirales; family Lachnospiraceae; genus Anaerobutyricum. Next base: position 2,399 of record CAJGDH010000155.1, on the reverse strand, counting down.
GCGCCCTCTCCTGTTAATCCGAATGCTCCGTTTTCTCCCTGATATTCCAGAAGACTGCCTATTATATCTTTTTCCTGATATCTGCCGTCCGCAGGAATGGCATAATCTCCGGCCCTTATTACGTTCAGGGCATATATCAGGGCATTCGCACCCTGTGTATCAAGTCTGTCTGTCTGATTCCAGTTATATACTCCATCTGCAAACAGATCTATCGAATCACCGTTTTGGGATACCATCTTTCTGGGATCGCCGTCTGCCAGCAAAACAGCCATTGTTATACGATGCCATTCTGTCGCCTTGATCCTGTCAAGTTTGTCCGGATCTTTATACGATTCGCTGATATAAGCAGTAATGTCGCTGATGTATTTTTCGTTATCCAGCCTCTTTCCCTGCCGGATCTCGGATATAATGATCCAGTCCGTAAGGCTGTCCCCGGGTCTGTACCATGAGGCCAGTGTTATATCTTCATTCCTGCTCAGGTCTCCTTCTGCTTTGAAATACCTGTCAATATCATCCAGGACATCCGGATATGATTTTACGTTTCTGTTTCCGCATCCTGTCAGGAGAAGGAGAAGGATACAGATGGCAAGGGTCAGAAAGACAGATCTTTGATTTCTGGATTTTTTTCTCATCCTCCGCCACCTCCGGATTCATCTCCGTCTCCGGGCTCGTTTCCGCTTCCGGGCTCGTCTCCGCCGCCAGGCTCGTCTCCGCCGCCAGGTTGGTCTCCTCCTCCGGGCTCGTCTCCTCCTCCGGGCTCATCCTTCCTGGGAATGACCTCTGTCTTCTTCTCTCCGCACTTGCTGCAGGTATACTCGATCAGTCCCTCTTGTTCTGTCGTAGCTTCTGTTCTCGAAGTTTCCACCCAGTCATGGCTGCCCTGATCTGTTATAATTGTAGGAGTCTCGGATATTTCATATTCATAGCCTGCCGGAACACTGACATGATCATCAGACATGAAATATTTCCGGCAAATAGAACAATGCCAGCATCTGATTTCTTTTCCTGCCTCACATCCGCCTTCGGACAGGATTTCTCCGCCGCCTTCTTCATATACGTGGCGCGGATGGTACGCTCCGTTATACCATATTCCGCAGTATCTGCTGAAATTGCCTTTGTACGTGCTGGTCAGCCCCAGGTCCTTGCCAAGGGCGAGGGTGAATCTGAGCGTTATGGTCTCGCTGCCCGTGAGTTCATATTTATCCATCCCTCTTCCGGGATAAGATACTCCGTCCACCGTATACATCCAGCCGGATCCGACGGTGAAGTCGAACTCAGACAGGCTGTCTCTTCTGAAGCCCTGGGTTGGAGGCAGCCCGTCCAGTATTAACAGATCATTGAGCATTCTCGGTATTTCTGCACCGTAACAGAGGAAGCCCGTACTGATGCCTCTGAGATAAAAGCCGGATCTGGCCGTTCCGGCATAGTCTGCAGCCAGTCCATATTCATCCAATGCTGCCAGAATAGCTTCCGACGCGCGGGTCCCCCTGTGCACCGGATAGCTGTATCCCGAGTAGACAATACCCAGACCTATCGTTGTGAGGTCGATATATACAGCACATTCGCCCAGAACAATATCATCACCGACTTCCTGATATGTCAGCAGATATGATTTATATGATGAATTGCCATTATTATCCCAGGCAGTGACGTTCACCTTCGAAGTATAGGTATCTCCGGAAACCGGTGATAAGAAGTATATGTCATATTCATATCTGCCGTTTCCGGTAGGATAGGTAAGCACCTGTTTTTTGCCGGATTCCGGTACAAATTCCACACGAAGGTTGTCATATGGCAGTAACTCCCCTTCGCTGTCGACTGCCTGTACCTGGAATATATAATTCGGGATATTTATCGGTTTCGTAAAATCATCCACTCCGGACGTACCAAACGCGGTGATCTCCGGCGGATTATCTCCGACTGTGGGGTTCTCCTCATCAGCCTTATCCGGCACATACATGATCGTATATGTGATGTTATACGTTGCCAGGCCATCCTTACGCATATAGATGGTGATCCTGTTGCTGCCCTCGCTGAGCCTTGCCTGGTAATCTCTGCCGGATGGGTTGAGATAGGATCCGGAAGCAGATGTGTCGTTATTTTTCAGCCTGATTTTCAGGTCCATATTCTCTTCCGGATTATCTATATATGCATAGAATTCCAGAAGAGCGTCCGGCAGCTCCCTGAAAGTGATCACTCTCGGATTATCATGTTTGTTCAGGTCGGTCACTATGATAGGTCTTCCCGGATCGTCAGATGGTATTATTGTATCTTCCCCGGTATTGCCGTCTCCTTCCTGATTTGTCGGATCATCATTATCATCTATCCCTGTATCGCTCCCCTTATCCGATTCCGGATCCTCAACCGGGTCACCGGATCCCTTGCCTTCTTCCTTGTTG
>CAJGDH010000154.1 GCA_904502145.1 uncultured Eubacterium sp. | reverse complement strand
CTTTTCAAGAAGATCCATATTATCCATGACATCGATCTTGAAAGTATTATCCTCATCCGCTGCGTAGATCACAGCACCCTCTGCCGCGGCATCTTTTGCTTCTCCGACAAACAATGCATCATAGGAATCGGACTGCATCGGAAGGCTGATCACCTTCGTATAGGCATTATTATTCGGTCCTCCGGTGAAGACGATAGCGGCTTTATCCGCAGGTTTGAACATACTTACTTTATTGGTCACCGCAAGGTCAATTATCTCTTCATAATCACCGGTCACAAGGGTCTTTGCTTCCAGGTCCACCTCAAACTGACGGGCATAGAATGCTCTTTCCAGTGGATTCTGGCCATCCAGATACTTGGTATAATAGGAATTGGAGATAGCAACAACCGGGATATATTCTTTAGGCTCGACCTTAATTACAAACTCCCACTTCGCATCTGCATTTTCATAACCCGCAATCCAGTTAGCCGTATTGTCTCCATTGGCAACCGCCTCTTCATAGGTTCCTTTATACAGATAATGGTATCCCGTTCCCGAAAGAGCCATTACCAGGTAATTACCTGTGTTGTCCCTCTCTGCAAATGCAGTGACTGCCTTGAACATGTTCGTATTATTGGTGATTTCAAGCGGTTCCCGGGTAAGTTCTCTCTTTAAAGGAATCGCCAGGTAATACTGTGTACCGGTCGTACCTCCATCTTTGACTTTGATGGGTGCTACCGGTATGGCATATCCACAAAAAGCTTTTGGAATTGTGAGATCCATGGTCCCGTCTTCATTTAACGTAAAATCCTTTGTCAGCTCCGCATCTCCGATCTTGCCCCAGTGGATCCATCCGTAAGTAGTCGTATTTTTCGGCACATAATGGATCACTACATTGTCTCCAACCGCAGTGATCGTTGTACCTTCCTGGGGGGCCCACATACCGAATGAGCCTCCATCCTCGCTAATAAAGGTTACTTCTTCCCCGGTATATTCGATTTTGTTGTCTCCCATTTCCGCATTAACCTGCAGGGAAGCAAAAGCCGGGATCAGCAGTATCGCAGCAGCAAAAACGACTGCCATTAAGATATTTTTTAATGCCTTCATTTTTTCCTCCTTCTTATAATTGGATATGGTTGAAATGGAACGTCTGATCATCATTTAATAATGACCGGACGGTGGTCTATGTCATAGGGCAGTTCTGCCCTTATTTTTCCGGGAGCCGTTCATATTTTCCCGATTCTTTTGCCATTCGGACCAGGTCTTCCATCCGTCGGTTGGTCTCCCCGATCACAAGTCCCGCATCGATTACCCGGTCACAGCTTTCCATCCGCCTGACTGCCCTGGCAAATGTATCGTCACTGATGGGGCAGAAGGTCTCCTCGGTGATCACCTCCGCAGCCAGAAGCCTTGCCAGCTGGTAGTCCACATCGTTGGCATAGAGGATGCCTGCAACGAAAGGCTGGTTTTGCTTCTGCAGCCTGCGGTATACCGGGATGCCGCTTCCGCATGAGGAGAGGACCATGATCTTCGGTTCCCCTGTGGGTGCGGAAAGCTCAATGCTTCCGTATCTGGGATCGAAGAAACCGTTGTCGATGTCATAGAGATCACGGATCATCTCCTCCTCGAAGATCTCCTCAGGTTCCCCGTAGCGGAAGATGTGGTCACCCTTCACGCAGACGATCTTATCCGAGATCTTCATGGCCAGGTCGATCTCATGGAGGGACATGATGACGGTGATGCCTTTCTCCTTGGCCATGCCTCTTAGAATGGCGAGAAGCTCAAGCTTATGCTTCACATCCAGGAATGAGGTTGGTTCATCCAGGATGATGATTTCCGGCTGCTGGCAGATCGCCCGGGCCAGAAGTACCCTCTGTCTCTGCCCGTCACTGATGGCATTGAAATCCCTGCTGCCGATATCCTCCGCATGAACAGCCCGCATGGCTTCATCCACGATGGCCTCGTCCTCGGGATTCAGGACACCAAGCCTGCCTGTATAGGGGTAACGGCCGGTGGCCACCACATCATGGCAGGTCATCAGCTCCGGATGGATCCGCTGGGTCAGGACCACGGCCATCTTCTGGGAGAGTTCCTTGAAGGAGTAGTCCGGGAGAGACTTCTCGGCGAACTTTACATTTCCCCCGATCAGGGCAAGCTGCCGGGTGATGGTCTTGAGGATCGTGGATTTGCCGGCGCCGTTTGGCCCGATCAGGGTCACGATCTCCCCCTGGGTGATATTGATATCAATGTTTTTGATCAGCGGCTTCCCGTTGTATCCAACGGTCAGCTGCTCCATCTGAAAATAGTAATCACGCATGTCCGGCCCTCCCCTAAATCCTGTCTTTATTCCGTTTTACCAGCATAAATATGACGATAGGGGCTCCGAAGATGGAGGTTACCGTACTGATCTTAAGTTCGGTGGGGGCGAAGGCCATCCTTGCGATCAGGTCACAGATCATACAGAAGACCGCACCTCCCATAAAGGTGGCCGGGATGATGACCAGCGGTTTTGCCGTCCCCAGGGCCCTCTTCATCAGGAAGGGGACCGCGATACCCACGAAAGAGATGGGACCGGCGAAAGCCGTCACCGTCGCGGACAGGAGGCTGGACAGAAGGATGAGGAGAACACGGAATTTCTTCACATCCACACCCATGCTCTGGGCATAGGCTTCACCCAGCTGGAAGGCTCCGATGGGCTTTGACATCATGAAGGTCAGCAGGAAGGTAATGCCCACAATGGCTGCAGCCACATAGACATTCTTCCAGTTCATACCGGAGAAGGAACCCTGGGACCAGCCGTGCAGATTCACGATATCGGAATCCTGGGCAAAGGTGACCACAAAGTCCGTCACGGCGGAACAGATATAGCCGATCATGATACCTGCCACCAGCAGGGCAGCCATACTCTTCACGGTCCGCGACACGATCAGGATGAAGCCCGTAGCGATCAGCGACCCGAAAAAGGCTGCCAGGATCATGGCCCAGGAAGAGATCTTCCCGAACTGCTGCAGGAAGAAGATCATCACGATGGCCACCACCATCTTTGCCCCGGAGGAAATACCCAGGACAAAGGGCCCGGCAATGGGATTCTCAAAGAAGGTCTGGAGCAGAAAACCGGCAAGGGCGAGAGCCCCGCCCAGCATGGCACTCATCAGGATGCGGGGGAGCCGTATCTTCCAGACAATGTTCACCTCATCATGATTTCCGGCTTTATGGATCAGGATATCCAGCATCCTTGAGACGGGAATGTGTACATTTCCGGTGTTGATGTTCAGGATACAGATCACGAAAAAGGCGATGATCAGGATGAGAAAGATAAAGGTATAGCGGGTGCGCCGCCGGAAATTCTCTGCATGGTATCCGCCCATGGCTTCATTCTGTTGTTTTAACCGGGTCATCCTTACCTCCCTGTCATTTTGATATTTTTTTCATAAAGGTTAAACCGGAGGGATCCTTGTCTTCCAGCATGATATTCATATCCACGATCAGGTTGGCGACATTGGATGTGTCCTGATACCAGGTCTTATCCACTGTCCAGACATTTCCCTCCTTCACTGCCTTGAATTCCGCAAAGACTTCATCCTTGCCCAGGAGGTCATCCACGGAAGTCAGAGGGCCTTCAATGGTACCGTTGTAGATGATATAATCCGCGTCCACCGCTTTATTGTAGAATTCCTCCATAGTCAGGTTCATGGAAGCACTCTTGGTGGCCGGGTTATCCAGATTCTCAAAGATATATTTGCCCCCGGCGATCTCGATCATGTTGGGGATGATATCCGCGGATTTTCTTACCACCACGGACCGGTCGGAATTCACGGAGAAGAAAGCAACGGTCTTACCCGTATTTTCATATTCTTCCATGCTGTCGACGATCGCTTTCTGGGCGGCGAAAGCCTCCTCCGCCACATCTTCCTTATTCAGCAGGGCACCGTACATTTTGATCCATTCGATCCTGCCCAGGACATCCTGCTCATAGCTGCAGCGGTCGATCATGACCGGGATCCCCAGGTCCTCGATCATCTCCTGTACCTCTGGGGTATGGAGGATCATGGTGGATTCCAGGGCGAGATCACAGTCCTTTGTCACCAGCATCTCATAATCCGGCGCACTGTATTTGCCGGCAAAGGTCATCTTTCCGGATTTCAGGGCGTCGATGGGTGCCTGGATGACCCACCCTTTCTCGTCCAGGGAGGACATGGTCACATGATCGATGGCATCCAGCTTATCAATAAAGGACATGGAGCCGGTGGCAGCCAGATAGATCTGGTCCAGAGGCTGCCGGACCACGGTGATCTCCTCATCCAGGTCAGCCGGGATTTCCCCTCCGTCAGGGATGATTAGATACTTCCCGCTCAAGGGAATATCGATGAGTTTATAACCGTCCTGATAGTAATGTACCTTGAAACAGGTTGCATACTGAAGGTCCATGGTGGAGGCGTAAGTGAGACCGGGGATCTCAGGGGCAGAATCATCTGTTGCCCCCTGACCCTCGGAAACAGCTGCTTCCTCAGTCTCATCCATAAACTCTTCCTCCTCATCAACAGCAGATGTACTCTCTTCCTGCTGCACTGCAGGAGCGGCGGTATCCCCCTCCCCTGCAGCCTCCTTCTTCCCGCCTGAAGCAGAGCCGCAGGCAGTAAGAAGCATGGCAAGGATCAAAACTGCAATTAAGCTTTTCATT
>CAJGDH010000153.1 GCA_904502145.1 uncultured Eubacterium sp. | reverse complement strand
GGCCAGGACGGAAACTTCCCTTCCGGTCATGAACTCCTCGATGACCATCTTGTCCCCGGCGGACCCGAATTTCTTCTCGCCCATGATGGTGCGTACGCCTTCCCTGGCTTCCTCCAGGTTCTGGCAGATCAGCACGCCCTTACCCAGGGCAAGGCCGTCAGCCTTCAGGACGATGGGCATCTTCGCCGTCTCAAGATAGGCCAGGGCGGAATCCATATCATAGAAATTCTCGTATGCCGCGGTGGGGATATTGTACTTTTTCATCAGGTCTTTGGAGAATGCCTTGGAGCCTTCAATGATGGCCGCGTTCTTCCTCGGTCCGAAGACCCGGAGTCCTTCTGCCTCGAAGGCGTCGACCACACCGCCCACCAGGGGGTCGTCCATCCCGATGATGGTCAGATCAATGGCCTTCTCCTTGGCAAAGGCCACCAGCCTGTCAAATTCCATGGCGCCGATAGGCACGCATTCCGCGTATTCCGCGATCCCCGCATTGCCGGGGGCACAGTAGATCTTCTCCGCCTTATCACTCTTTGCGACAGCCCATGCGATGGCATGCTCTCTTCCGCCGCTGCCGACGATTAATACTTTCATGTCTACCTCCTGATCTTATGAGGGGGTGCCTTCCCGGGCACCCGGTCTGTAGCCTGGTCTATTCCTCGATCCGGACTGATCCGTCCTTCACACTGACCTTCCCGTTGGCGATGAGATTGATCGCCCGGGGAAGGATGATCCATTCTGCCTCTTCCATGATCCTCCGCTGAAGGACCTCGGGGGTATCCCCCTGCTTCACCTCCACCGGTTTCTGCAGGATGATGGGGCCGGTGTCCGTCCCTTCGTCCACGAAATGGACCGTGGCACCGGAAACCTTCACTCCCCTGGCCAGGGCCATCTCATGAACGTGGAGGCCGTAGCATCCTGTCCCGCAGAATGAGGGGATCAGGGAGGGATGGATATTGATGATCCTGTTCTCGAACTTCCGGATAACGATGGGGGGTACCACCACCAGATATCCGGCAAGCACCACCAGGTCCACTTCTCTTTCCAGCAGTGCTTCCAGGAGCGCCACATTGAAGTCCTCTCTGGTGGGATAATCCCTGGGGGAGATCAGAAGACCTTCCACCCCGTAATTTTTTGCCCTCTCCAGGGCGTAGGCTCCGGCGTTGTTGCTGATGACCGTAACGATCCGGGCGTTGGTGATCTTACCGTCATCGATGGCGTCCATAATGGCCTGGAGATTGGTTCCTCCACCGGAAACCAGTACTGCTATTCTCAACATAAGGTTACTCCTTTATCTCCTTCCGTGATCCGTCCGACTACATAGGGGGTATCTCCGCTTCGGCGGATGGCTTCCATGGCCCGGTCCACATCCTGCGGAGCCAGGGCAACGATCATGCCCAGCCCCATATTGAAGGTATTGTACATCATCTGTTCCTCGATATTGCCCCTCTCGGCGATGAGGGCAAAGATCGGCGGAACAGGGTAGGAATCTTTTTCCACCACCGCGTGCTTTCCTTCGGGCAGCATGCGTGGGATATTCTCATAGAAGCCTCCGCCGGTGATGTGGGAACATGCCTTCACGGTGATGCCGGCTTCCTTTATGCTCTTTAAGGCCTTCACATAGATCCGGGTGGGAGCCAGAAGAGCCTCCCCCAGGGTCATGCCCAGTTCATCGTACCGGGTTTCCAGGGATTCCCTGGTCATGGGAAATACTTTGCGGACCAGGGAAAAGCCATTGCTGTGGACGCCGGTGGAAGCCATGCCCACCAGCACGTCTCCCTCCTCCAGATCTTCACCGGTGATCATCTCGCTGCGGTCACATACGCCTACGGCGAAACCGGCCAGGTCATAGTCCTCCTCGGGCATGAGTCCCGGATGTTCAGCGGTCTCTCCGCCGATGAGCGCTGCGTCGGACTGAAGGCAGCCCTCCGCAACCCCTTTCACGATCTGGGCGATCTTCTCGGGATAATTCTTTCCGCAGGCGATGTAGTCCAGGAAGAAAAGCGGCTCGCCGCCTGCACAGGCGATATCGTTCACGCACATGGCCACGGCATCGATCCCGATGGTATCATGTTTGTCCATGATCATGGCCAGCTTTACCTTGGTCCCGCATCCGTCCGTCCCGGAAAGAAGGACCGGGTCTTTCATCTCCTTGATCTTCGCCAGGGAAAATGCGCCGGAGAAACCTCCCAGGCCTCCCAGCACTTCCGGGCGCATGGTTTTTTTCACATGTTCCTTCATCAGTTCGACTGATCTGTAACCAGCCTCTATATCTACACCAGAGGTTTTATAATCCATGGTATTCTCCTTTTATTTTGATGCCAGGTATTCCCTGTAACCGACTCGTTCCAGCTTCTCTGCCTTCTTCTGGACCTGTTCCTTCATCCCGGCGGTATAGGCATTCAGCTTATCCAGGATCCCCTCATCGGACATGGCCAGCATCTTTGCTGCCAGAATGGCCGCATTTTTGGCCCCGTCGATGGCCACAGTGGCCACAGGTACTCCCGGGGGCATCTGAAGGATGGAGAATACGGCATCCATCCCGTCCAGGTTCTTTCCGGACAGAGGTACGCCGATCACCGGAAGGGGGAACAACGCCGCGCACATACCCGGGAGAGCCGCAGCCATACCCGCGCCGGCGATGATCACTTTCACTCCCCGCTCAGGGGCTTTTGCCGCCCAGTCCATCAGAACGTCTGCCTCCCTGTGGGCGGAGATGATGGTCATCTCATAGTCGATCCCGAATTCCTCCAGTTGTGCGGCAGCCTTGCTCATGACGGCAAGGTCCGAATCACTGCCCATAACAATTCCTATTCTGGCCATATCTGGTCACCTGTTCCTTTCCTTTATTTTACGAAGGCCTGCTTCAGGTCCTCTTTCATGTCCAGCACCGCCTGGCGGCTGGCATCCGCATAGTTCTCCGGAGAGAATCTCTCCGCGTAGGGTTCCTTCTTCCAGGCGCAGATGATGCCGCGGCTGGAATTGACGATGGCACCGAGGCCATCCTCGTTGAAGAAGGGGGCAAGGTCCTTGCCCTGTCCTCCCTGGGCACCGTATCCGGGTACCAGGATATAGTTCTTCGGCATGATCTTCCGCAGAGCGGCACCCATCTCGGGGTAGGTCGCTCCCACCACCGCACCGATGTAGGAGTAGTCACTGCCCATATGGTCCAGTCCCCATTCGGCCACCTTGTCGGCCACGATCTCATAGAGAGGGGTCCCGTCCACCAGACGGTCCTGAAATTCACCGCTGGAAGGATTGGAGGTCTTCACGAGAATGAACAGGCCTTTCTTTTCTTCCTTACAGACGTTGATGAAGGGCTTCACCCCGTCGGATCCCAGGTAAGGGTTCACGGTGACGAAATCCTCGTCAAAGGGGGAGAAGGCATGCTTCCCGATGACGATCTTCCCCAGATGGCCGTTGGCATAGGCCGCGGAGGTGGAACCGATGTCCCCCCTCTTGATATCCCCGATGACCACCAGTCCCCTGCTCTTCGCGTAGCTGCAGGTGCGCCGGAAAGCCTGAAGGCCCTCGATGCCGAACTGTTCGTACATGGCGATCTGGGGTTTCACTGCGGGAACCAGGTCACAGACCGCGTCGATGATCCCTTTGTTATACTGCCAGATTGCTTCCGATACTCCGGCAAGATTCCTTCCGCAGGCGGCAAAAGCATCCTCGAGGATCTTCCCCGGAATATAGTCGAGCATGGGATCAAGTCCCACCACGATGGGGGCATCTTTCTTTTTTATGCTGTCGATCAATACATTTATCATGGGAACCTCCATCCTTTTCCATTGTTTTCGCAAATGATCTGAGAGGCCTGAGATGAACGTCCGGCCTCATTCTCTGCTGATTTTTATCGTAACATACATTCACCGGGCTGACAAACCGGAAATCTATTCCTCTTCTGTTACAGCCATAGCTAATGCTTTATCCTTCATAGACAGTCTTTCCGCCGCAGATGGTCCGGTGGATCCTTCCGTAGAGCCGGCAGCCCAGGAAGGGGGAATTGGAGGACCTGGACAGAAACGGTCCGGCCTCGTAGCTTTCTTCGGGATCGAAGATCACCAGGTCCGCCGGTCTTCCCGGGGAGATATCCCCGCAGTCAAACCCGTAGAGCCGGGCAGGATTAATGGTCATCTTCTCCAGAAGTTCCATGAGGGTCAGTACATTTTCCCGCACCAGCCTGGTGATCCCCAGGCCCAGGGAAGTCTCCAGCCCGATGATCCCGCTGGGAGCAGCGGTAAACTCCCGGTTTTTCTCCTCCGCCGCATGGGGGGCATGGTCCGTGGCGATCATGTCGATGGTCCCGTCCTTCAGACCTTCCAGGATCTTCTGCCGGTCCCATTCGGTGCGGACCGGAGGGTTCATCTTGCAGAGGGTGCCGTGTTCCAGAACCGCCTCCTCCGTCAGGGAGAAATGATGTGGGGTCACCTCGGCAAACACCCGGGCACCCGCCTCCTTGGCGAAGCGGACAAGATCCACGGAGCGTCCGGAGGAAATGTGCTGGATATCCACTTTGGCCCCGGTTTCCAGAGCCAGCATGACGTCCCTTGCCACCATGACATCCTCGGAGACAGCCGGAGCACCTCCGATGCCCAGCCGGTCAGAGATTATTCCTTTATTGATCCCGTTCACCTCATTGAGGGAGGGATCTTCTTCATGGAGACTGATGGGAAGGTCCAGCCTGGCCGCAGCCTCCATGGCTTTTTTGATAAAACCCGCATCGGTAAGAGG
>CAJGDH010000152.1 GCA_904502145.1 uncultured Eubacterium sp. | reverse complement strand
GTCCTGTGGGTGAGGTCCGGCACATCGCTGATCTGCTCCTTCTCCTCAAAATAGCGGGAAAGCAGGGAAACGATGTCTTTCTTCCGGTTGTTCCCCACCAGGATATCCGCCATCCCTTTCTCCAGCAGGGTCTTCTCCTGGGCCTGGACGTAGCATCCCGCTGCCACGACCACCGCCCGGGGGTTGTTCTTCCTGGCCCTGTTGATCATCTGCCGGCTCTTCCGGTCAGCCATGTTGGTGACAGAGCAGGTATTGATGATATAAACGTCCGCCTGGTCCCTGAAGTCCACAATGGTATATCCATCCTGCTCCAGAAGCTGGGCCATGGCATCAGTCTCATACTGGTTGACTTTGCAGCCCAGGGTAAGAAATGCCGCTCTTTTGTTCATGTTGACCGTTCCTTTCCTCCGATAAAATATGCTCTTTCTTTTTTTCCCCGGAAATGGTCTCCCGGGCACAGTGTTTTGTTGACATTTCACGGGAAAACAGTTAGTATAAATGTAACAAAACACAAGCTATGAAGGGGGATTTTTCCGATGAAAACAGTGAAAGTATCTTTGAATTCTATTGATAAAGTAAAATCTTTTGTAAACCTGATCAACCGCTTCGACGCTGAGTTCGATCTGGTTTCCGGCCGCTACGTGATCGATGCCAAGTCCATCATGGGTATCTTCAGTCTGGATATCTCCAAACCCATCGATCTCAATATCCACAACTCCGAGAATATCGATGAGATCCTGGAGCAGCTCACTCCTTACATCGTGGAGGGAGAAGAATAAGACAAGGCATACCGGCCGGTTTTATATGGTTGTATTTAAAGAGGAAAGCATGGAGCTTTCCTCTTTTTTATTCACGGCTAATGGCGGACCTGGATGACCTCCTCGGTCTCGATGGCCGTCCTCATCAGTTCTTCTATGCAGTCATCCAGCTTGCGCTCTGACTTCTTAATGACATCCAGACGCGGTTTGGTGACGGGGTGCTTGGCCACAAAGATGGTACAGCAGTCCTCAAAAGGCAGGATGGATGTCTCATAGGTCCCGATCTTCTCCGACAGGGTGATGATATCCTGCTTGTCCATACCGATGCAGGGCCGGAATACCGGCATGGTGCAGACCTCGTTGGTCACATAGAGACTCTGCATGGTCTGGCTTGCCACCTGGCCGATGCTCTCCCCGGTAACCAGGGCCAGACAGTTGTCCTTCTGGGCAAAGTGCTCGGCGATCTTCATCATATAGCGGCGCATGATGATGGTCAGCTCATCATGGGGACATTTCTCATAGATGGCCATCTGGATATCGGTGAAATTCACGATATGAAGACGGATGGGCCCTGTGTACCGGGCGATGATCCTGGCCAGGTCGATCACCTTCTGTTTTGCCCTCTCACTGGTATAGGGCGGTGCATGGAAATAGGTAGCCTCCATGCTTACCCCACGTTTGGAGATCATATATCCTGCCACGGGGCTGTCGATACCGCCGGACAGAAGGAGCATGGCCCTTCCGCCGGTGCCCACGGGCATGCCGCCGGGGCCGGGGATCTCATCGGAATAGATGTAGATCTTATCCCGGATCTCCACGGTCAGGTAGACGTCCGGATTGTGAACATCGACTTTCAGTTCCTCATATTCCTCAAGAAGCTTCTCTCCCAGAAGAGCTGCCACTTCCATGGACTGGATGGGATAGCTCTTATCCCCGCGGCGTACCATGACCTTGAAGGTGAAATGACGGTCCTCGTACCTTTCCTTTACGTAGGTTTTCACCACCTGCTGGATATGATCGAAATCCTTGTTCTCCTCAATGAGGACCGGGCAGATGCCGGAGATGCCGAACACATGGGAGAGGGCCTCCACCGCCTCCTCATAATCGAAGGGTTCCGAGGCTTCCGCAAAGATCCTTCCGGATTCCTTACGGATGTTGAACTCCGCCACGGGATCCAGGGCAAAATGCATCTGGCGGACCAGGGCATCTTCAAAGACATATCGGTTCTTGCCCTTCACACCGATCTCCGCGTATTTGATCAAAAATGCTTTGTAATCCATCTTGTCTCCTTATCACTCCACAGATCTTTCTGCCGCCCGGGTCATCTCCGGGTAAATCTCCTGAGAACTGGCAGCAGTTCCTTCAATACTTCTATACATTCATCCACTTCCTCCTGCGTATTGTAGACAGAAAAGGAAAAACGCAGGGTGGATTCGTAATATTCCTTGCCAAGGCCGATGCCCTTTAATGTTCCGCTGATCTCCGGTTTGTTGGAGGAACAGGCGGACCCGGCGGAAACATAGATGCCTCTGTCCTCCAGAGCATGGAGGAGTACCTCGCTCCTCACCCCCGGAAAACTGATGCTGGCTATATGGGGAGCCTGGCCGGAATTGTTCCTGACATCAGGAAGTTCCTCCATGACTCTGCTGATAAAGTGGTCCTTTACGGCAGCGATGGCCGCGATCTTAGCCTCGTGGTCCTCATAGATCAGTCTGCAGGCGGTGCCAAGGCCTGCGATCCCCGGCATATTTTCCGTGCCGGACCTGAGGCCCTTCTGCTGATTGCCGCCCAGGAGGATCGGCTTGATCTTCACCCCGTTTCGGACATAGAGAAATCCGATGCCTTTGGGGCCATGGATCTTATGGCCGCTCACGGAAAGCATATCCACCTTCCACCTTCTGGGATACAGGACCATCTTCCCGTAGGCCTGGATACAGTCCGTATGAAAGAGGATCTCCGGGTCAAAGGATTTGACGATCTTCCCGATCTCCTCGATGGGCTGAACAGACCCGATCTCATTGTTGACGCACATGACAGACACCAGGAGGGTGTCTTTGCGCAGGGCTTTCTTCAGGGCCTCAAGATCCACGATGCCCTTTTCGTCCACCGGAAGGTAGGTCACTTCAAAGCCCTCTCCCTCCAGAAAACTTAAGGGGTTGTAGACCGAGGCATGTTCGATGACCGTACTGATGATGTGCCTGCGCACTCTTCTTCCCGCCAGTGCCGTACCGATGAGGGCCAGGTTGTTGGCCTCGGTACCCCCGGAGGTGAAGGTGATCTCCTTGGGGTCAACCTTCAGGCTTCTGGCGATGGTCTCCCTGCTCTGTGTCATCAGCTGTTCGGCGATGAAGCCTTTTCTGTGCATGGAGGAAGGATTCCCGTATTCTGTATCCATCACCCGGGACATGATCTCCCTGACTTCGGGAAATACCCTGGTGGTCGCTCCGTTATCAAAATATATCTCTGTCATATTCATCCTTCCCTGTCCGATCGCATAAACCTCATAGCTCTAAATAAGTAAGATAACACAAAAAGAAGCTCTTGTAAATACGGAAAAAACGACGCAGTAAGCGTCGCTTTCTCCTGTTTGGTCAGTATTTGGTTAATCTATCTGAATAGTATTATACCCGAATGTTCAGACGGTTTCCCCTTAAAAACCGTGATCCCTGTCAGACCGGATAAGCCCCGTTGGCGGTATCCGCCTTGTCCGGATCGATCCCGCTCTGCTGGGCTGCCCGGTAACGGAAGAATTCCTCCGCAACCTGGGGGAAGAGTGCATAGCTTAACACATCCTCCTCCTGCTCTTTCCACTGGGCCATCTCTGCCTCCAGCTTCTCAAGCTGGGGCTCGATCAGGTCGGCGGGCCTGCAGGTGATGGGTTCCTCATCCCCGATGGCCTTCCTCTGTACTTCCGGATTGACCGGTTTGACCGTCTGTCCGTACTCCCCTTTCAGGAGGGCCTTGGATTCCATGGTGATCATCTTATACCGCTCTCCGGTAAGGACGTTCAGCACCGCCTGGGTGCCCACGATCTGGGAGGAGGGGGTGACCAGGGGCGGTTCCCCGAAGTCTTTTCTCACCCGCGGCACCTCCGCGAGAACATCGTAGAACCTGTCGGATGCGACTTGTTCCTTGAGCTGGGATACCAGGTTGGACAGCATGCCGCCGGGCACCTGATACATGAGGGTCTTGATATTTACGCCCATGACCTTGGGGTTGAGAAGTCCGGTTTCCAGACATTTTTCCTGAAGAGGACGGAAATAGTCCGCGATCTCTCCCAGAAGCTTCTGGTCGAGTCCGGTATCCCTTGCGGTACCCCTGAAGGTCTCCACCATGACTTCCGTGGCCGGCTGGCTTGTACCGAGGGCGAAGGGGGACATGGCGGTATCGATGATATCCACCCCGGCCTCCGCAGCCTTCAGGTAGGTCATGCTGGCCACACCGCTGGTGTAGTGGGTGTGCAGGTCAATGGGAAGTTTCGTGCCTTCTTTCAGGGCTTTTACCAGCTTCTCCGCCTCGTAGGGGGTAAGGAGGCCGGCCATATCCTTGATACAGATGGAATCCGCTCCCATCTCCTCGATCCTTCTGGCGGTGTCCTTCCAGTAATCCAGGGTGTAGGCATCTCCCAAGGTGTAGGAAAGGGCGACCTGGGCATGTCCCTTCTCCCGGTTGGAGGCATGGACAGCCGTCTCAAGGTTCCTCAGGTCGTTGAGACAGTCGAAGATCCTGATGATATCGATCCCGTTGGCGATGGACTTCTGAACGAAATACTCCACCACATCATCAGCGTAAGGTTTGTATCCCAGGATGTTCTGGCCCCGGAACAACATCTGTAACTTTGTATTTTTGAATCCATCTCTGAGTTTGCGGAGTCTGACCCAGGGATCCTCCTTGAGGAAACGGAGGCAGGCGTCAAAGGTTGCGCCGCCCCAGCATTCCACCGCATGGTAGCCCACCTGGTCCATCTTGTTGATGATGGGAAGCATCTGCTCTGTGGTCATCCTTGTGGCGATCAGGG
>CAJGDH010000151.1 GCA_904502145.1 uncultured Eubacterium sp. | reverse complement strand
CAGTAATTCCATGGCCTATATGACTGAGGATTACAAGGTGACCACCATAAACAACTTCCCTTATACCAACAATTTTGATCTCTATGAGAACAGTAAGGGGGATATGTGGATCCTCAGCAGCAACGGAATCTATGTCCTCCCCGTGGATGAACTGATTGCCGATAAAACCATGGATCCGGTGCATTACGGGCTGGCAAATGGTCTGCCCTGTACCTCCACCAGCAATTCCTTCAGTGAGCTGACGGAGAAAGGAATCCTTTATCTTTCCGGCAATACAGGTGTGGCTGAGATCAACATCGAAGCGCCCCTGGAGAAGATCGGGGGTACGAAACAGGCTGTTCCCTATGTGGATGCTGACGGCGTCCGCATCTATCCGGATGCAGAAGGGGTATTCAATCTCCCTTCAAAAATGAAAAAACTGGTGATCTATCCCTATGTCTTTAATTACTCACTGACTGATCCCCAGGTATCCTATTCGCTGGATGGAGTCGATGAAGAACCGGTTACGGTAAAACGAAGCGACCTGGACCCCATACCCTACACCAATCTCCGTGGCGGGGAATATAACTTCAGGATGGACCTGAAGGATTCCACAGGCCATGGAAACAAAACGCTTCTGGTAAAAATTAAAAAAGAATACAAAATGCATGAGCACGCCTGGTTCAGATTACTTGCCCAGATAGCTCTGGTTCTTGCTGTGATAGCGATCGCCCGTATTGCAAATGTCTCGCGGACCCGTGCTTTGGAGAAAAAACACCAGCAGGCAAGAGAGAAGGAGAGAATGACCAGGGAGCTTACTATGGCAAGCCAGATCCAGAGAAGCATGCTTCCTCAGGAATATCCGCCCTTCCCTGACCGGAAAGAATTCGAAGTTTACGGGACCATGGATCCGGCCAAAGAGGTGGGAGGAGATTTCTTTGATTATTTCCTCATCGATGATGATCATCTGTGTCTGGTGATCGCGGATGTCAGCGGCAAAGGAATCCCGGGAGCCCTCTTCATGATGGTTTCCAAGGTTATCCTTCAGTCCTGCGCCATGCTGGGTCAGTCTGCCGCGGAGATCCTCACCAAGACCAATGAGGCAATCTGTTCCAACAATAAGCTGGGCATGTTTATTACGGTCTGGGTGGGTGTCCTGGAGATCTCCACCGGTAAGCTTACGGCCTCCAATGCAGGACATGAATATCCTGTGATCAAGCGGGCCAACGGAGAGTTTACCCTCCTGAAGGATAAGCACGGCCTGGTGATCGGCGGCATGGAAGGCATACAATATAAAGAGTATGATCTGCAGCTTGAGCCCGGTGACAAGATCTTTGTCTACACTGACGGTGTTCCCGAGGCGACAGATGCCTCCTTGAACATGTTCGGTACAGGCCGGATGCTCGACGCTCTGAACACAGATCCGGATGCCGTTCCCGAACAGATCCTCAAAAATGTCCGCAAGGCAGTGGATGATTATGTGGACGGTACGGAGCAGTTCGATGACCTGACTATGCTGTGCATGGAATATATGGGATGATTACAATGCCGGTGGGAAGAAAGACAAGCTGCTTTCAGCCGGCATTGATATTTTTGAATATGTTGTAAAGCAAAAGAGAATAAATAAGAAAATAACCACAAAGAGGTAGATGACTGATGAATAAAAAGGCAGAAAAAGAGATTAAAACCGGTATTATCGGCGCCATGGCTGAGGAAGTTGCTTCCCTTAAAGAAGCAATGAAAAGAAAAAGGATCAAAACCATCGCCGGAATGGAGTTCTGCCAGGGCAGACTTGACGGAGCCCCGGTAGTCGTGGTCCAGTGCGGCATGGGCAAGGTGAATGCAGGGATCTGTGCCCAGCTCCTCATTGACAGGTTCAATGTTGACCGTGTGATCAATACCGGTGTGGCCGGTTCCCTGGATGCTGCCATCGATATCGGAGATATCGTTGTATCCACAGATGTCGTTCAGCATGACTTCGACCTGGTTCCCCTGGGATATGCCCGTGGAGAGATGCCTGCCATCGGAACAACTTCCTTCCCGGCAAATGAAAAGATGCGCAAGAGCGTGGTCAAAGCAGTTAAGGAACTCGTTCCCCAGATCAAGGCTTTTGAAGGCCGCATCTGTACCGGTGACCAGTTTATCGCCTCAAAAGAGCATAAGAAAGCCATTATCTCTACCTTTGGCGGTCTCTGCTGTGAGATGGAAGGCGGTTCCATCGCCCAGGTCTGCCACTTAAATAAGACCCCCTTCGTCATCATCCGCGCCATCTCTGATAAGGCGGACGATTCCGAGGAGGTCTCCTTCAACGAATTTATGGAGGCAGCCGCTGCAAGGTGCGCAGCCATCACCAGATATATGGTTACTCATTGACCTGGTATTCATCCATGATTACCGGGATCAGATCAAAGGGGTTTTCCACAGGATTCTTTTCAATCAAATCCTGCAGATCTCTGATCATTATGCTGACCGGGCCGGCCAGACCCTCCGGATCATCGGTGTAGTTCTCCAGCCTGCCCCCAATATATTTATTCTGATCCAGGCCCAGGAAGAGTTCTGCCTTCCTGGGTTCATATTTTCCATAGGCAGCATAGAGGCCGATGGCATCAGCCACCAGTTCATCCCGGACAGCATTGATCTTGTCCGGGTAGAGACGACGGCAGATCACATGGGTCAGCTCATGATAACGGCGGATGCTATCAGAGTAATCCAGCCATTCTTCCGGACTGTGGCCGATGGCTGCCGCATCCACATGGCTGTAGGGACCACGGGAGAGGACTACCAGCATATCCACATAGTTTTCCTTCACAGAGGTGAATCTTCGAAATTCCTCTGCCTGTTCTTCCTCGGGATATACGGACAGATGAGCCTTGATCCTGGGCCAGTTAAAAAGGGTCAGCATGGAGGCCCCGGTTGTCTCGGGAACGGGCTCCAGAGGACCGTCTTTTGCAGCCATAAGCCCCCGGAGGACCAGTTCAAAGTCCCTGCGATTGCCCAGTGTGACCACCCTCACCGGCCCCGCAGGAGTCTGCGCGGTTTCCATCCGGTCATTAGGGCTTGTACAGTAGTGGGAGAGATCCTTTTCTTCCGGCTCTTCTCCCTGCAGGACGATCTGCCTGTAGCTTTCTTGAGTGTCTTTATCGGGGTCCAGATAGAGCTGGGGATACTCCTCCGCCAGTTCCGCCAGGACATTTCCTGTGAATTCTTTCATGATGTTTTTCCTTTATTGATGGTCAAAAGATTGGTGGCTATACTTCATAGTATCATAGTATATTAATCGCTTTTGGTTTTCAATAGGAGCAGGCCGGGATTGCCTGAACAATATTGACAAGAAAGAGAGAGGATCCTATAATCAAAAAGTACAGAAAAATACAGCAAATGGGGTATTAGCTCAGTTGGGAGAGCGTCAGGTTCGCAATCTGAAGGCCAGGGGTTCGATCCCCCTATACTCCATCATCAAGAAGCCCACTAACTTCAACGGTTAGCGGGTTTTTTCTTTTTCGATCAACGTGGATCCCGGAAGCATTGTAGCATTGTTTGCCGTCCTGTTTCAATTCTTATGCAACCAAAGCTAACAAAATAAGACAAATCCCGTCAACTATGGTTGGTAGATTTCTGTGCAACCAAACATTACAATAATCATACAAAGCATATTAAACGTACAAATCAAATTTGGAGGAATCGTATGAATATTGTAGAAGTACGCGGTCTTAGAAAAGAATATCCGGCTTTCCTGCTGAAGGATGTATCCTTTTCCATTCAGCAGGGAAGAATCACCGGATTTATAGGACGCAACGGATCCGGCAAAACGACGACGATCAAATCCATCTTAAATCTGGTCCACCCTGATCGTGGTGAAATCGGTTATTTCGGATTGCCTCTCTCAGGGCATGAATCAGAAATAAAAAAACGGATAGGCTACTCAACAGGAACGGTCAGCTGGTATCCGAGAAAAAAGATCAAGGATATCGTCAATATCGTCAGGACATTCTATGAAACCTGGGATGACGAATCCTATCGTAAGTATCTCGACCTATTTGATCTGGATGAGAACAAGTCACCGAAGGAACTGTCGGAAGGCATGAAAGTAAAATTCAATTTACTGATCGCGCTTTCACATGGCGCTGAGATTCTGATCCTGGACGAACCGACCAGCGGACTTGATCCGTTTTCCAGAGATGAGCTTCTCGAAGTCTTTTCTGAGCTGAAGGAACATGGTGTTGCTGTTTTCTTCTCCACACATATCACTTCAGATTTGGAAAAATGCGCGGATGATATCATTTATATTTCAAAAGGAGAGATCATCGCGGCGATGCCGAAATCAGACATTATGGCGGAATACTCGCAGGAAGGTGAAAACCTTGAAGAAACGATTCTGCGCATGGAAAGGGGTGTGAGAAATGCGTAATATCATGCTGAAAGAAATGAAACTCAGCGCGTCACCGCTTTCATACTTTTTTATCCTCTTCGGATTCATGTTTTTTCTGCCGGGATATCCGATTCTGTGCGGTGCGTTTTTTACGACGCTCGGCATCTACCAGGGATTTCTGAATGCCCGTGAAGCAAATGACATCGAATTTTCGGCATTGCTCCCCATCAGTAAGAGAGAGGTTGTAAAAGGGAAGTACATGTTCGTTTCCTTCATAGAAGCATGCAGCCTGATTCTGATGCTGATTTCGGCTCTGATCCGCATGACAGCGCTATCAGATTCTGCTGTATATCAGGCGAACGCCATGATGAACGCAAATCTCTTTGCCGTCGGCTGCGCCTTCTTCGTCTTTGGTTTGTTTAACGTGATCTT
>CAJGDH010000150.1 GCA_904502145.1 uncultured Eubacterium sp. | reverse complement strand
GTCCCTTGGCTTTCGCCCTCTCCAGGGCACTGGCATCCGGATTGTAGAAATAATCCGTGGTGAAGATCGTTCCCACATCCACCGGAACCTCCAGTTCCTCCGCCGCGATCTGCGCGATCTGGAGAAGCTTTTTATCCGCAGCCGGTTTGTAGGTCAGATCTTTTCCGAAAACATGGACACAGGATGAATTGGTCACTGTCTTCTCGGCGATGACCACGTCCTTGAGTTTCACATCCTCCTGGAGGGCACCTGAAGAACCCACGCGGATGATGGTCTCCACCCCGAAGAAGTTGTAGAGCTCATGGGCATAGAGAACCATGGAGGGGATTCCCATACCAGATCCCATCACGGAAACTTCTTTCCCGTAAAATGTTCCGGTATAACCCAGCATATTCCGGACATCATTGAAAAGCACAGGATTGTCCAGATAGGTCTCCGCGATATATTTTGCCCGCAGAGGATCCCCCGGCATCAGGACGGCTTTCGCGATGTGCGTTCCTTCTTTCAGTTGTATGCAGGCGGATGGTGATACCTTCATCTTGGCTACTCCTTCAGGTAAACAGTACATATACTGATCTGACTCTACTCTACCACCTTATGCTTCAGGAATCAATTCATTTTCGATGAGGATTCCTGTGATTATTTGTCCATTTTCCTCCATGCGGCTCTTCGCTGCAGGCAAAAATCTGCCTTTAATCCCGTTCCTTTCCGAAGAAGCTCAGTTTAAGCTTCACGATCTTATTGCCGAAGACAACCCGGTAGGTTCTCCATCCCGGGCAGGGCAGGACTTTTTCTATCCTTCCTCCCTCCAGAGTCCCCTGAAAGAGGACTTTTCCGTTTTTGTTGAGGATGGTGCAGTCATTGTCCTTGGTGGCAACGATATCCTGTCCCACCATGAAGATATGGTCATAGTTCATATCCAGGGAGGCGGTCATGGTCTGCCGGGCATTTTTATTGTAAAGGCATATCTGATAGTTTTCCCCTTCGATCTCGTCATTCTCACAGACGTAACCGAAGGTTCCCTTGCCTTTATTGCCGAATACGCTCTCAATCCCGTTCTCCACCTCGATGGTCCTGGCTTCCCTGGGGGTGCCGGACAAAGCATAGTAGTAGATCCTGTCACCGCTGTAGGCGATCATCCTGTCATTCCTGACGAACTGCATCCTGGGGATCAGGGTCCATTCGTAGTCGAAACCGCCCATCAGGGGAACTGAATCCGGCTGGAGCTGCTGGCTGAAGTCATAGAAAGTCACCCTGGACCTGCCGATCAGGTCCTGGACCACGTAATAGGAGACCGCCAGTTTGGTCCCGTCCGGAGAGATGGCTGCCGTCAGAGGGTATCCCGTCTCCTCCAGGGTGATCTTCGTCTCCGCGATGATCTCACCGGTGGAGGTATACACCTCGATGTAGTTGCAGTCCTCCCCCTGGAGGATTGCTTCGACATTGCCGTTTTCCGCCACGTCCAGCTGGACGATGGGGTAGGGGAAAGTGTAGCTCTGGACTTCCCCGCCGGCATCAAAAAGGATGGCCTGGTTGCCCCCTCTGTCCCCCAGGAAAATGTATCTTTCCGACATGGCAAGAAAGGGTTTGGCGAAGGACAGGGCAATATTCCACCTGGCTACGCCGAAGGTCTGCTGGAATTCGATACCGTTGCTGCTGTATTTCAGGAAACCGTTGGCAAATGTCTCGTAATGGACACCGGCATTCTCCTCCGTCTTGATCTCTTCCTTATATTCGTAGAAATTACAACGGCTCTGCTGGATCATATGGAAGATAAGCAGGAGAAACAGAACGATGCCTGCTGCGGTCAGCAGTCTCATCCTTCTGCGGCGGATCCTTCTTTTTTCAATTCTTCTGAGTTCCTCCCTCTTGTGGGTGAAGAGCTCGATGTTAATGACCTGTTTAGCCATGATCTGTCCTTCTCCTGCCTCACGGTTTTTCGCTGTTTACCGGTTTGCCTCCTCGAATTCTTTCATGAAGGCAACCAGTTTTTCCACGCCTTCTTTTGGCATGGCATTGTAGATGGAAGCGCGCATACCGCCCACGGACCTGTGGCCTTTAAGGTTCACAAAGCCTGCCTCGGCAGCTTCCTTCACAAATTTTGCGTCAAGGTCCTTGTCCCCTGTGACAAAGGGAACGTTCATTAAGGACCGGTCTTCTTTTCTCACGGTTCCCTTGAACATCTCGCTCTGGTCAAGGAAATCGTACAGGATCTTCGCTTTTTCGGCATTCATCTGTGCCATGACCTCAAGACCGCCTAACTTCTTGAGCCATTTGAATACCTTGCCGCAGATATAGATCGCGTAGCAAGGCGGCGTATTATAAAGGGAATCCTTGTCCGCCTGGGTTTTGAACTTCAGCATGGTGGGTGTTCCCGGGAGAACGTCATCCCTGATGAGATCTTCGCGGATGATGGAGATCACAACACCTGCCGGACCGATATTCTTCTGTACTCCTCCGTAGAGGATGCCGTACTTCTCTACGTCGTGAGGTTCAGACAGGAAACAGGAAGAAACATCAGATACCAGGATCTTTCCCTTGGTGTCGGGAAGGGTCTTGAATTTTGTTCCGTAGATCGTGTTGTTCTCACAGATATAAACATAGTCCGCGTCATCGTCGATGGGAAGGTCGGAGCAATCCGGGATATAGGAAAATGTCTCGTCCTCGGAAGATGCCACCGCTACCGCCTTGCCGTATTTCTGTGCTTCCTGCCAGGCCTTCTTTGCCCACTGGCCGGTGATGATATAATCGGCAACCCCGTTTTTCATGAGGTTCATGGGAATCGCGGAAAACTGCTGGGAAGCTCCGCCCTGAAGGAAGAGCACCTTATAATTATCCGGGATCGCCAGAAGATCCCTGAGGTCCTGTTCGGCTTCCTTGATGATGTCATCAAATGCCTTGGACCGATGGCTCATCTCCATCACGGACATTCCTGTTCCTCTGTAATCCATCATCTCCTCTGCCGCTTCTTTCAGGACTTCCTCCGGCAGAACAGCCGGCCCTGCGGAAAAATTGTATACTCTGCTCATTTTTTTACTTTCCTCCTGATCTGTTTATTACGTTTTATAAGTATAGCACATCTGTTTTTCATTCGTGAATCATTTTTCACGGAAAACAGGATATTTCTATGATTTTGACAAAAATATCTCTCATTGAAGGCATCTCTACGTTCTGTTATACTAAACAAAAACCAACCGACAAGGGAGAATACCGGTATGAAGATATGGTTCAGGCTCTATAAAGACAACCACCTGCTAAGAGATCTGGTGGTCACTGATGACGACAGGGAAAAAACAAGGACGCAGAAGGTCTATTCTTCACTTGAAGAAGCCTGCTACGCCCTGGATCTCGAAAAACCTTTCTGGCTGGATAAAAACAAGCGGGATTTTATCCGTCATGCCCAGACCCGTTTTACCCGGGATAACTTTATTGAATCCATCGGTTTTGACTACCTGGATATCCGGGTAATCGAAGAAGATCTATGATCGTTACTATCTGCCAAGTTTAAGGAACATGGCAGCCAGAAGCTTGACCGTATGAACGATCGCCTGCTGCACAAAGGTATTATAATCCACTGCCGCGGTGTCGTCTGCCCTGTCGGTGATGGCGCGGACGATGACGAAAGGCACCTTGTTCAGCCAGGCAACCTGGGCCATGGCTCCTCCTTCCATCTCCACACAATACGCATCGAAGAGCTCCACCAGCTCTTTCTTTTTTTCCGAAACGCCGATAAACTGATCTCCGGTAACCACTCTTCCCACATAGCAGGATATCTCCGGGTTCACCAGTTCACATGCCTCCTTGGCCAGGTCCACCAGCTCCGGATCTGCCTTGAATACAGATGTCTCCATCCCGGGGATCTCGCCCTTCTTAAAATCATGGGCGGTGCAGTCCAGGTCATGCTGGAGGGCATCGGAGGAGATCACGATATCCCCCACATTGATATCTTTGTAGAGGCCTCCTGCCACACCGGTGTTGATGACAAAATCCACTGAAAACACTGTGATCATCAGCTGTGTACAGATACCGATATTCACTTTGCCCACGCCGCTTTTTACCACGACAGCATCCTGGTTCCACAGGCTGCCCTTGCAGAAAGTCATCCCGGCGATGGTGTACTCCTCTTTATCTTTCATCTGGCTGATCAATGCGGAGACTTCCTCCTGCATTGCGCCGATCACTCCAATTCGAACCATATCCAGTTCCTCCGTATCTATCTTTTCCGGTTTTTATTTCTTCAAATTTACATAGTTGTATATACTATAACACAAATAAACATTTTTTGTGTCTATTTTCGTCCTTTTTTTGCTATCAATTTATGTCGAAAAATGATATACTGTTGGTGATTTCAGAAAGAGATTCTGTGTCTTTTTTTCAAGAAAGAAAAGGGGTTTGACAACATGTTTCACTACACCACGCAAGGGACATGCTCCAGGGAGATCATCCTGGATATCGAGGACGGTCTCGTGAAGGATGTACAGTTCGTAGGGGGCTGTATGGGTAATACTTCCGGCATCGCCAGTCTGGCCAAGGACCGGCCGGCAGACGAGCTCATCGAGCGGCTGGAGGGAATACAGTGCGGTGCCCGGGGAACATCCTGTCCCGACCAGCTGGCACAGGCATTAAAGCTGTACCTGGAAGAGTACGGACAGGTTCCGGATGTGGAGGAGCAGACTGTAGAAGATCAGAGCGTAGAAGAGCAAATCGCAGAAGAGCAGGCCGCAGAGGATCGGACCGGAGAAGATCTTAACGGAAAAGATCTTAACGGAGAAGATCAGGCC
>CAJGDH010000149.1 GCA_904502145.1 uncultured Eubacterium sp. | reverse complement strand
GCCAGACCTCATTTTCGTTGGCGTAGGCTTTGAGCTCTGCCCACTGCTTAAAGAAGAGCCACTGCAGGAATTTCTCGTAACGGATGGCATCTTCCAGCTCCCTGGCGATCACGGCTTTCTGGGATTTGGTAGGTTTGCGGTATTTCTTCTCCCACTCCAGCCAGTAGATGCCGCCTTTGGATGCTTTGATGGCCATGAACATGGCATAATCATCCAGCCATTCCGTATCTTTACAGAAATCGTTGAAGAGAGTGACGAGGCTGTCATTGTCGGGCAGGCGGCAGAATGCCTCATAAGCTTTTTTGAAGAGTTTGCTTTTATATTCAGTCACGCGGGCATAGTCGACCTTTTCGGCGGGGAAGTCCGGTACATTTCCCAGGTCCTCCCAGGTCAGCAGATGCATCTCCCTGAGTTTGTCCGGGCTGATCAGCAGGGGCTGGCCGGCGAAGGAAGAGAAGCACTGATAAGGGCAGTTAAACTGGCCGGTAGGTCCCAGGGGGAGAGTCTGCCAGAGATGCTGTCCGGATCTTTTCAGATAGTCGACAAATGCATAGCTTTCAGGACCCAGATCACCGATCCCGTAGTTCCCCGGAAGGGATGTGGGATGCATCAGGATGCCGGAAAGTCTGCGTTTCGATAGTTTCTTCATAGTTTTCTCCATAATACCTCCAGAGGGGATAGTTTCCGCACTGTCTGTCAGGCGGTTTCCCCATTCCGCTCTAGTATACCAATATTCCCTGAAAATCGCAATGTGGTAGAGATAAATAAGGGATTTTGTGCGTTAAATATGCTTTATTATTGCAGAAAAAGATGATATAATGAACGGGCTATAAAAACAGATGAAAAAACAGCTGAAATAAAACAGGAGACAAGTCAATTTGGATAAGAAGATAAGAAATGAAAAAAAGATATCAGGCGGGGTATCCCTGAGCCTGTGGCTGCCGGTGATCATGCTGGTCGCCCTTCTTTGTCTTGCCCTGGTCCTGTCAAAGCGGTGGACGGCTCTGGCCTTCGGGACAGCTGCCCTGGGAGTGGTCTATCTGATCATTTCCGTCATGTATTACGGCTATCTGGACAGGACCATGAAGGAGGAACTCTTCGAGGCGGGATTTCATCAGAGCCAGCTCTATAAAAGTATGCTCAAGGAGATGCCCATCCCCTATACCCTTACGAATGCAGCGGGAGTCATCATCTGGTATAATGCTCCCTTTGAAGAACTGTGCGGCGGTAAGGTGGGAAAGAAAAATATCACCCAGATCTTTTCCCTTCTGCATAAGAAGAATTTTCCCCAGCCCGGCATGGACAAGGAACTGGTCCTTGAACACGGCAGCAAGACCTATTGTGTGCAATGCCAGTGCGTGAAGGCAGTGGAAAGCGACGAAAAGGAGAGGAATCTGGAGGAGAAGACCGCGGACGAGTACCTGCAGGTGTTCTATTTCCATGATATCTCGGAGCTGGTGGATTACAGGGACAGCGCCGGGAAGAAACGCCTTGTGGCAGGCCTTATGTACATTGATAATTATGAGGAAGTCCTGGAAAATATGGAGGAGGTCCGGCAGTCTCTGCTGCTGGCCCTGGTGGAACGGAAGATCGTCCGCTACCTCCAGACCATGGATGCCATCGTGAAGAGATTTGAACGGGATAAATTCCTCTTTGTCTTCCAGGAGAAGAACCTGGAGCTCATGCTGGCAGACAAGTTTTCCATCCTGGATGAGGTCCGTGCCATCAATGCGGGAAATGAGATGTCCATGACCCTCAGTATCGGTGTGGGCATGAATGCGCCGACCTATACCGCCACCTATGAGAGCGCCCGTACCGCCATGGATATGGCCCTTGGACGGGGCGGAGACCAGGCAGTCCTGAAAAACGGGGATGCCATCACCTACTACGGCGGGAAGACCCAGAAGGTTGAGAAGAGCACCCGGGTCAAGGCCAGAGTCAAGGCCCACGCCCTCCGCGAGATGATCTTGTCCCACGATACCATCATGATCATGGGCCACAAGAACCCGGATGCGGACTGTATCGGTGCTGCCGTCGGTGTCTACCGGATGGCAAGGACATTCGGCAAGAAAGCCTATCTGGTCATCGACAAAAACTGCCCGGCCATCGAACCCATCGTAAGTCTGCTGGAACCGGACGAGGAGGAAGAAAAACTCTTCCTTACCAACGAGGAGGCCCTGCTCAGGAGGGATGTCCGCACCATGCTTGTGGTGGTGGACGTAAATGTGCCCAACATGACGGAGTGTCCCGCGTTGCTGAAAAATGTGAAGAATATCGTTGTTCTGGATCATCACCGCCAGACCAGCGCCACCATAAAGAACGCAGTATTGTCCTACGTGGAGCCCTATGCTTCATCCACCTGCGAGATGATCGCGGAGATCCTTCAGTACATTTCCGAGAAGTCAAAGCTGAAGCCGGTGGAGGCAGATGCCATGTATTCGGGAATCATGATCGATACGGACAATTTCGTCATCAAAGCCGGCGTGCGTACCTTTGAGGCGGCCGCCTATCTGCGTCGTATGGGTGCTGATGTGACCCGCGTAAGAAAGATGTTCCGGGAGGACAGGGAAGACTATATGCTCCGGGTGAAACTGATCCGGGATGCGAAGATATTCATGGATGAATTTGCCATCTCCGAGTTCCGGCCGACGGATTACAGCACCGCCACGGTGATGGGAGCGAAAACGGCAAATGAACTGCTGAATATCCAGGGGATCAGAGGCAGCTTTGTCCTCACCCAGTTTGCGGATTATATCTATGTCAGCGCCAGGTCCATCGATGATCTCAACGTTCAGGTGATCATGGAGAAGATGGGCGGAGGCGGTCATCTGACCATGGCGGCAGCCCAGGTGAAGAATATGACCATGGAGGAGACCAGGAGAACCCTGGAGGAGATCCTGGAGAAGATGAAAAAGGAAGGAGATATCTGAGATGAAAGTCATTTTGTTGGAGGATGTGAAAAAACTCGGCAAAAAGGGAGACCTGGTGGATGTCAGTGACGGATATGCCAGAAATATGCTCCTGAAGAAAAAGCTTGGTATAGAGGCAACCAGTAAAAATATCAACGATCTCAAGCTGCAGAAGGCCCACCAGGACAAGGTGGCAGCCGAGCAGCTGGCAGCGGCCAAAGAACTGGCCGGGGAGATCGGCAGCAAGAGTATTGCCATGACCATGAAGGTGGGCAATAACGGTAAAGCTTTCGGAACCATTTCCACCAAGGAGATGGCCCAGGCGGTGAAAGACCAGCTGGGCTATGATCTGGACAAGAAGAAATTCTCCGTGGATACCCCCGTCAAGGCATTGGGGAGCTACGTGGTAAAGATCAAACTTCATCCCAAGGTCACAGCAGAGCTTAAGCTGGATGTAAGTGAAGAGAAATAATAAGAAGTGAGATAAAAAGACAGGTACCCTTCCCTTGCGGGAGGGGATAAAGTACCCGGAAGGAAGCAGGATATGCCCACGGTAGACGAGAATTTTATCAAGAGAATACAACCGCATAACGAGGAGGCAGAACGGTCGGTCCTGGGTGCCATGCTCATGGACAGGGACGCCATCGTGGAGGCTGAAGATATCCTGGTGAAGGAGGATTTCTACCAGAGACAGTACGGCATCCTCTTCGAGGCCATGGTGGAGCTTTACCGGGAAGGTAAGGCGGTGGACCTGATCACTCTGCAGAACAAACTGAAGGAAAAAGACCTTCCCGAGGCTTTCGGTGGGCTGGATTTCTTCCGTGACCTGGTGGATCTGGTGACCACATCGGCCAACATCCGTGAATATGCCCAGATCGTCCATGACAAGGCGACCCTGAGGGCCCTGATCAAACTGACCGAGGAGATCGGCAACGACTGCTATCTGGGGAAAGAAGATACGGCGGCGATCATGGAAAAGACCGAGAGGGAAGTCTTCGGCCTTCTGCAGAACCGCAATAAGATGGCGGATTTTCTGCCTATCCAGGAGATCGTCCTCAATACCCTGAATGCCATCGAGGAAGCTTCAAAGACTAAGGGAAGGATCACCGGTATCGCCACCGGTTTCCGGGAACTTGACTATAAACTGACCGGACTACATCCGGCAGAGCTTATCCTGGTGGCTGCCCGCCCCGCCATGGGAAAGACGGCTTTCGCGCTGAATGTGGCCCAGTATGCCGCATTCCGGGATAACCGTAAAGTGGCTATCTTCAGTCTGGAGATGTCCAGGGAGCAGCTGGTCACCCGACTCATGGCGTCGGAAGCCATGGTGGATTCCCAGCTCATTCGTACCGGGGAACTCAAGGACAGCGACTGGGAGAAAATCCTGGAAGGAGCTGCCCTGATCGGCAATTCCCAGCTGATCATTGATGACACCGTCTCCACCCTGACGGAGATCCGGTCAAAGTGCAGGAAATATAAACAGACTTACGGCATCGAGCTGGTGGTGATCGACTATCTTCAGCTGATGAGTGGCAGCAACTCCCGGAGAAATGAATCGAGACAGCAGGAGATCTCCGAGATCTCCAGAGGACTGAAGGTCCTGGCCAAGGAACTGCAGATTCCGATCATCGCACTTTCCCAGCTGTCCCGGGCCGTGGAGGCCAGACAGGAGCATAAGCCCATGCTCTCCGACCTCCGTGAATCCGGAGCCATCGAGCAGGACGCGGATGTGGTCATGTTCCTTTACCGGGATGAATATTATAACCCGGACTCGGAGAAGAAAAACCTCGCGGAGGTTATCGTGGCCAAGCAGAGGAACGGATCTACCGGAAGTATTGAACTGGTCTGGCTGGGCCAGTACACCAAATTTGCCAACAAGGAGACAGGCCGGTAACTGGGTTCCACCGGAATCGCCCTCTTACAAGCTGGCTTGACGAG
>CAJGDH010000148.1 GCA_904502145.1 uncultured Eubacterium sp. | reverse complement strand
GGATTCAGCAAATGGTCCGATAAGTAGACTGGATAAAGTAATTTGGATATTGAAGGCTGAAAAGGGCCGCTGCAGTTTGGTTGAACTGCGGCGGCCCTCTGCTTATTCATGCTGAATTCTGAGATTGATGAATGCAAGGGATCAGCTTTGTTCCGCCCTTCTCTTGGCCAGACGGAGAGCCATTCTCTCTTTGGCGCTCATTTTCTTTAAGGCGGCTTTCTGTTCTGCCTGGGCTGCGGCTTCCGCCACTGCCTTCTCCCCTGCTTCAAGGACCTTTTCTTCTTCTGCCACGGATTTCACGATGGCATCGGCCAGTTCATCCAT
Organism: uncultured Eubacterium sp.; assembly: GCA_904502145.1. Classification (GTDB taxonomy): domain Bacteria; phylum Bacillota; class Clostridia; order Lachnospirales; family Lachnospiraceae; genus Anaerobutyricum. The sequence continues at coordinate 4,533 of CAJGDH010000148.1, read as the reverse complement.
CTCATCCTCATTGGAACGGTTGCCGGAGGAGTTGATGGTCACCCTGGAATTGATGATGCGGCAGTCCTTCAGGTTCTCATCGATATACTGTTCCATAAGGGTACCGGACTTGATGGCCCAGGAACCATTCTCAATGATGCCGAAGACACGTTTTGACAGGTTGAGCACCTTCAGGTGGTGGAGGAAATCTTCCATCACCGGATAGATGTTCAGGTTGTAGGTCACAGAGGCAAGGATGATGTGGCTGTATTTGAATGCCTCGGAAACAAGATAGGAGACATGGGTTTTGGACACATCATATACCTTTACATTGGTGATCCCTCTGTCACAGAGGCGGGATGCCAGTGCCTGGGCAGCGGATTCCGTGTTGCCGTACATGGAGGCATAGACGATCATGACCCCGTTTTCTTCCGGGATATAGCGGCTCCATTTGTCATGCTTATCAATGTAGTAGCCGAGATTGGTACGCCATACCGGTCCGTGAAGAGGACAGAACATCTTGATCGGGGCAGTTTTGGCCTTGGCCAGCAGCTGCTGGACGAAGGGACCGTATTTGCCCACGATATTGGTGAAGTATCTTCTGGCGTTGTCGATCCAGTCCCTGTCGAAGTTGACTTCGTCATCGAAGAGCTTTCCGCCCAGGTTGCCGAAGGAACCGAAGGCATCTGCGGAGAAGAGGACACCATTGGTGGTATCAAAGGTGACCATGGCTTCCGGCCAGTGTACCATCTGGGCGAAGAGGAAGGTCACGGTATGCTTTCCGAAGCATCTGGTGTCGCCCTCTTTGACAGTATCCATGCGCCCGTCCACATCAAAGCCGAACTGACGCATAAACATAAAACCTTTTTCATTGCTGATGACGGTGGTCTCCGGATGGCGGAGCAGTACTTCGGCGATGGATGCGGCATGGTCCGGCTCCAGATGGTTGATGACCAGATAATCCAGAGGCCGGTCTTTCAATACATGGGCCAGATTCTCAAGAAATGTGCGGCATACGCTCCAGTCCACACAGTCAAACAGTACGGTTTTTTCATCGAGAAGAACGTAGGAATTGTAAGAAACACCTTCGGGGATGGGATGGATGTTCTCAAAAAGCTCCGTTCTGTAGTCGTTGGCTCCTACCCAATACAAATCATCTGTAACTTTTCTGACACAATGCATATTCCGGACCTCCTATCCTAATGTGACCGCACTGATCATTTCCTTTTTGGGAACTCCGCACTCCGGACAGGTCCAGCTGTCAGGAAGATCTGCGAACGCGGTCTGGCCTTCTTTTTCAGGATCGTATTCATAACCGCAGCCGGGACATACATAACGTCCTTTTGCCGTAGCTTTCGTGTTCTTGTATAAAGGTTCTTCCGGTTTGGTCTGCACCGGCCTGGCATTGGGATCCGGTTTGGGAAGATCGCTGTTTAATTTTGCGGTGAGGATCGGGATGATCTCATTCATATCACCCACGATGCCGTAATCACAGTTCTGGAAGATCGGGGCATCCGGGTTTTTATTGATGGCCACTACAGTGTGTGCCTTGCTGATTCCCCTCAGATGCTGGGCTGCCCCGGAGATTCCGCATGCGAAATAGAGGGTTCCCGTGAATTTCACGCCGCTCATTCCCACGAAACGGTCTCTGGGGAGGACCTGAAGGCGCTCCGCAGCAGGTCTGGAGCATGACAGGACCGCGCCGGCACTTTTGGCCAGTTCTTCCATCATCGGCATTCTCTCTTTGACGGCAATACCCATACCGACGGACACGGCACGTTCAGCTTCCTCAACCGGAGTCATCATATCTGCCTCCAGAGAGAAATCAAACCCATCTCCGATCAGAATCTCAACCAGTTTGTTTACATTTGCTTCGTTGCTGCCTTCCTGAATGATGGTTTTAAGGCGCTGGTCTTTTCCACGGATCCGGAAAGGCTCATTGGTAATTACTGCTCCCATGCATTAACCTCCTTTATCTCTATTGTGTTTAGTACAATGATTGATACAATGATCATAATATGATTATACCATACACAAATCATGCATGAAATCAGAAAAAAGAGGTTCCGGATAAAACAAATTCCGGAAAACAGATCCCGGAAAATAAAAAAAGGAGCAGCCTGTGACTGCTCCGTTATTGTTCATGCTGCATGATCCTGAAGATCATGCCGGATCAGAAAGTTTTCTTCTGATCTGTTTATATCATCCTCCGCAATTAGTGAGATGCAGAAGTAAAGCGCTGGGTAAGACTTTTTAATAATCCTTTGGATTTTGTCTCTCTCTTTGTGAACTGTTCACAGTATTCGTAACGTTCTGCCTTCATCCATGCCGGCTGATATTCTGTAGTGTTATGGTTCTCTAAAATAAATGCGCTGTAAATTGACATTTTGCTTGCCTCCTGTTATCTTTTTTATATCTTATTGCTTGTCTCTTGATACAAGCATAACATACTATTTTATGTTTTCAATAGGCTATAAGTTGGAAAAAAACAAAAATAATTGTGCCGGAAGCACAATGATTAAGGAGGGGATTAATTGTGGGATTTACCATTGAAGATATGCTGACCCTGACCGGAGAGCGCTATAAGATATCCATGATCGCCGGTGAGAAAGGATGGTCCAACTCAGTGAGCTGGGTAATGATGATCGAGGATTTTACCATCATCCGCCACTTTGTGGGAAAGGAGCTGGCCGTCACCACGGGAATGGGGTTTGACACTGAAGATAAACTCATTGCTCTGGTCCGGGAACTTAATGCCCACCATGCCTCCGGCCTGGTAGTAAATACCGGTTTCTATCTCCATGAGATCCCCCAGTCGGTCCTGGACCTGTGTGATGAGGTTGACCTGCCTCTTCTGATCGTACCCTGGGAGATCTATATCACGGAGATGATCAAAGATCTCAGTATCCGAATCTTTCTGCAGGGCTTGACGGACGAGCAGATCACGGCTGCTTTCATCAAAGCCATCGGATCGCCGGAACAACTTGCGGCGGCCAGGCAGGACCTGCTCCAGTATTTTGACGTGGACGGGGAATTCCAGATCGTATTTATGACCACCCCCGGCCTGGATACCATGGACACCGTAGAACGCAGGAGGATCGGTTATCGTATGGAGATCTTTCTGGAAAATGTCACTCACAACTGCAGTTTCTTCTATTATGATTCCGGCTTCGTTCTTGTCTGCAACGATCTGCCCCAGGACATCATCGATCAGGTGATCACGGACTTCGAGCGTCGTATGGCGGTGAGAATGCCGGAAAAGAAATTCACCATCGGCATCAGCAGCCGCATGAAGGACCTGAGTAACCTGAGCAACACCTACAGGCGGGCCAGGGCGGCTGTGGACATGGCCTGTGCCATCGGGAAAAGCCGCATGCATTTTGATGATATGGGAATCTACCGTCTTCTCTCCCTAGTGCCGGACAAAACTCTGCTGAAGGAGATGGGCCGTGACCTTCTGGCCCCTCTGATCGCCTATGATGAGATGCATGAAGGACAGTATGTGGAGACACTGGAGAACTATCTTGAAGCGGAAGGCAGCTTCCGGATCATGTCCGAGAAGATGTTCATCCACCGGAACACCCTCATGTACCGGATCAACAAGATCAAGAAGCTACTCGGCACCGATCTGTCCACATCGGAGGAAAAACTCCAGTATCAGATCGCCTGCCGGATCCTGCATATGGAGGGGTAGGATTCTCTTTCCACAACGGGGAAAAGTGGGCACAATTTCTTCCAAAACAACAGCCCGGACATGATGGAGGAAAGGGTTTTGTATGATATAATGTAGGCAGCAGAAAAGGTCTGTCTGCATCCGGTGAAATCAGGAAGCAGGGTTGTAGCATAAACAAGGGGGGGATTACTGATGAGGAGAGAAAAGTGGAGAAGGATAATCAGCTGTATCTTGATGGTATGTATACTGGTCTCTTCCATGGGCATGGGTGCGCAGGCTGCTTCCATGCCGGGGGTATATGCCAAACCGACCCAGAAAAACGTGATGAAGATCATGGATAAATATGATAAGAACGGGGCATATATTCTGAGATCCACGAATAAAAGCCACAAATATATGAACTGGTTCAGTTCCGACAGGACGATCATCGAACAGGTCGAGACGGCAGTTCACGAACAGTGTCATTCCTATACATGGCAGAAGTCGAGATCCTTTAATGATAATGATATTTATATCGGAAACCGGAAAAAGATCAGGGTAAAATTCACGAAGATCTTCCGAACGAAAAAGATGGCCAAATCCATCCCCAAGAGATGCCGGACATTTCGCTTCAGCACTTACATTTCCCATCCTGACCCTTATCTTACGGCAAACTATAAAGGGGTTTACGGGCTGATGGATGAGTTCACCGCCTATCATTGGGGGATGAACAATACGGTGTCCTTGTTTGACTACTATAAGCTGCAGTCGGAGAAATACGATGTGTGGTGGGAGTACATCAACCACGGTCAGAACGGCCGCCAGGCCTATGCGGAGTTCAAATATTACATCCTGCATTATCTCTATTACGCAAAGAAGCATAACCCCAAGGTCTACAAGGG
>CAJGDH010000147.1 GCA_904502145.1 uncultured Eubacterium sp. | reverse complement strand
TAATCCGTGTAATGATGGAGGGCAACCTTGATGTTTTCCTCCACCGTCAGCTTGTCAAAGAGACGGATATTCTGGAAGGTTCTGGCCATGCCGGCCTTATTGATATCCACGGTGTTCATACCCTTGGTGCTCTTGCTGTTGAAGAAGATCTCCCCCCGGGTGGGTTCGTATACTTTGGTCAGCATGTTGAAGATGGTGGTCTTTCCGGCACCGTTGGGGCCGATCAGTCCGCCGATCTCCGTTCTGCCCAGAGCCAGGTTGAAATTGTCAACGGCGGTCAGTCCGCCGAAATCGATACCCAGGTTCTTTACCTCAAGGATGGGGGATTTCTTCTGATCTCTTTCAGGGATGATGGTTTTATCCAGGTAGGGGTCTTCCGGCGACCATTGTTCCTTGGCATCCACAAATACCGCTCTTCCCCCTACGTTATCATCGTAATAGACCTCCTGGGGGTCCTCATAGGCATGACCGGTATCGGAGAAGTCTTCATTCAGCGGATCTGTATATCCGTATTTGTCTTCAGCCATTTACGCTTCCTCCTTTCCGGTCTCCCCGTCTTCAGTTTTCTTCTTCCGGGGTCTGAGTTTACCGAAAACCATACCGATCCTTGAACGGATGGTGGGGTTGTAGGTACAGATCATGACAAGGATCAGTACGATCGCATAAGTCAGCATACGGTAGTCCGCGAACTGTCTGAGGGCTTCCGGCAGAACGGTAAGGAGAGCAGCGGCGATGATACCGCCCCAGATGTTGCCGATACCGCCCAGGACTACGAATACCAGAATAAGTACCGAGGTATTGAAATTGAATTTCAGCGGTGCCAGAGTGGAGTAGTTCTGTCCGAACATGGCTCCTGCCATCCCTGCCAGAGCTGCACTGACCACGAAGGCCATCAGTTTATATTTCTTGACATCCAGGCCGATGGACTCACCGGCGATCCGGTTGTCACGGATAGCCATGATGGCACGGCCCTGTTTGGAATTCTTCAGGTTAAGAACGATAAAGAGGGTGAACAGTGTCAGGATCATGGCCGTGGTGAAGGATGCCGTCTTCACGACACCTGTGGCGCCGATGGCGCCGGTGATGATCCTCTGGCTGTTGTCGATCCCTTCGATGGTCTGATTGAAGGCAAACTTCAGATGATTTTTATCATCCAGTCCGAAATAAAGTACATTCATAAAGTTACGGACGATCTCACCGAAGGCCAGGGTTACGATGGCCAGGTAGTCACCTCTTAAGCCCAGGATGGGGATACCGATGATGACTCCCGCGATGGCTGCAGTCACAGCTCCTGCCAGGACCGCGGCAAGAAGTCTTGCATTGGCGGAAGGCAGATTGGCCTGAAGCATTCTGGCAACGATGATCCCGGTGAAGGCGCCCACGGACATAAACCCTGCATGTCCCAGGGACAATTCGCCGGATATACCCACCACCAGGTTCAGGGAGATGGCCAGGGATACGTACACACAGATGGGTACGAACTGCCCCTGAAGGTTATGGCCGATCAGACCCGCCTTGGCTCCGGCCTGAAGCAGGATGTAGGCGATGATCAGGATGCTGTAGGAGATGGTGGCTTCCTTTCGGTAGGCATTGCCCATGAAGAAATTTTTAAATCCCCGTTTTTGAATTGGATGTTGTAATTTTTCTGCCATGGCACACCTACACTTTCTCGTTGATCTTCTTGCCCAGGAGCCCTGTAGGCTTGACCAGAAGAACAATGATCAGACAAGCAAAAACGATCGCATCGGAAAGCTCCGTGGAGATATAAGCCCTGGAGAGGATCTCGATGATACCCAGGGTCAATCCTCCGATCATGGCCCCCGGAATGGAACCGATCCCGCCGAACACGGCTGCGGTAAAGGCTTTGATACCGGGCATGGAGCCGGTGGTGGGCATGAGTACGGGGTAGGCGGAGCACATCAGCACGCCGGCGACTGCTGCGAGACCTGAACCGATGGCGAAGGTCAGGGAGATGGACTGGTTTACGTTGATCCCCATCAGCTGGGCAGCCCCGTTGTCCTCGGACACCGCACGCATGGCTTTTCCTGCCTTTGTCTTGCTGACAAAGAAGGTCAGGCCGAGCATGATCAGGATGTTGGCCACGATGGTAAACAGGGATTCAGGAGTGATGGTGAGCTGTCCGTTGGCGGCATGGATGGTATCGACACCGTTAAACAGGCTGGTAAATACCCTGGGGTTCGCTCCCCAGATCAGAAGAGCCGAGTTCTGCAGGAAATAGGATACACCGATGGCGGTGATCAGTACGGCCAGGGAGCCTGTTCCCCTCAGGGGCCGGTAGGCAAGCCGTTCGATAATGATACCGAGACATGTGCAGACCGCCATGGCGATGGCCAGTGCCACCCAGCCGTTCAGCCCCACGTACATGGTCAGGCAGAAGGAGACGTATCCCCCCACCATGATGACGTCACCATGGGCGAAATTCAGCATCTTGGAGATTCCGTATACCATGGTGTAGCCCAGGGCGATGATGGCGTAAACACTTCCCAGACTCAGTCCGGAAATCAAACTGTTTAAAAAACTCATAATGTAATCCTTCTATTATTCCGGCGGACGGCAGCCGGATAGTCCGTAACCGGAACGGAACCGCCGCCTTATATGGATGAAGGTGCCACATACTGATGCAGCACCTCCGGGTTAACAACTATTACTCATTTAGTCAATGTATTCTTATCGGATAATCACTGAATTACAGCAGATTATTTCTCAACATATTTGCCGTCTTCGATGACACAAACCTTCGGAGTCTTATTTACTTCACCGGAAGCTTCCCATTTCATTTCTTCTGCGGTAAGTCCTGTAGCAGTGAAATCTCCACCGGTAAATACGCCGATCATGGCTTCACAGATATCTGCCATGCTGGCATCTGTTCCGAGACCGGTCTTGCCGAATGCATCGTATACAGCGTATACACAGTCATAAGCATCAGCTGCGAACTGGATCGGTGTCTCGCCGTAAGCTTCTTCATAAGCTTTAACGAAGTTCTGAACCTTCTCATCATCGGAGTAAGGAGTGAACGGGGTAAGAAGAAGTACGCCCTCAGCGAGGGAGGTGTCAAAACCTTCAAGGTCAAGGATTCCGTCCATACCGTCAACGCCGAAATAGGTGGGTTTGTAACCCATCTTGCTGGCCTGGGTCATGATGTTGGAAGCCGGTGTATAGTAGATCGGAAGGAAGATCAGGTCAACGCCTGCGCCCTTCAGACTGTTAAGCTGAGCGGTGAAATCTGCGTTGGCATCATCGGAGAATGCCTCAACTGCAGCGAGTTTCTTGCCGCTTGCTTCATATTCGGATTTGAATTTGTCATAGATTCCTGAGGAGTAGTTATCTGCGTTGTTGTAGATAACACCAACTGTTGCGTCAGGATAGTTGTTGACGATATACTCTGCGGAAGCAACACCCTGGTTGGGGTCGGAGAAGCAGAGCTGGAATACGTTGTCATTTCCTTCGGTTACTGCAGGGCCGGAAGCGGACGGAGTAAGTGCGAAGGTTCTGTTTGCAAATGCCTCGGCGGCAACTGCTGTACAAGGAGCTGTGGTTACGGAACCGATCAGTACCTGCATTCCGTTGTCAACCAGCTTGTTGTAAGCATTGACAGCCTTCTCGGCGTCATGCTCGTCATCCTGCATATCCCATACCAGCTGAACGCCGTCCGGGTTTGCTTCGTTGATCTCTTTTACTGCGAGTTCGGCACCGTTCTTTACTGCGAGTCCGTAGAGGGCTGCACCGCCGGTCAGGGGGCCTGTACCGCCGAGATATAAAGTACCTGCGCCTTCGGATGAGCCGGATGCTTCCTGTTTGGATCCGCCGCATCCTGCCATGGCGAAGATCATCATGCAGGATAATGCTACGGCTAAGATCTTAGTCCACTTTTTGTTCTTCATCATTTCATTCTCCTTCTGATACCTTAAGTTGATTGGTTTTCCTTGACTGGAGTGATAGTTGATAAGTGACGCTCTCCCGGGCAGCCAGGGAACCTGGCTCAGGGAAATATCTAAAATATTAAGCAATATATTATAAGAAATATTTGCCCATATTCATATAGCGATAATATCATTCTCACATTTTAGTGTCAACATTTTTCCCGGATTTACCTTTAATTAATAGGGCGATTTTTCTGTGGATATAGGGTGATTTTCCGCCATATATCCCACCTCTTTTTTTGCTTTTTCCCCGGTGCCGGGCAGATGTGCGGGAAAAAAAACAGGCCTGACCGAAATTTTTTCTGTTTTTTTAACAGGAAATGTTCTATAATGGATAAGATAAAAATGAACAGAGTATGTGAGAGATGAGAGAATCTACTCAGAAAGGAAGCACATATGCCAAAAAGAAATGATATTAACAAAGTATTGATCATCGGTTCGGGCCCGATCGTGATCGGGCAGGCCTGCGAGTTTGATTATTCCGGAACACAGGCCTGTAAGGCCCTTCGGAAACTGGGCTACGAGATCGTCCTGGTCAATTCCAATCCGGCCACCATCATGACTGACCCGGAGGTCGCGGATATCACTTATATAGAACCTTTAAATGTTCACCGCCTCGAGCAGATCATCGCCAAGGAGAGACCGGATGCCATGCTCCCCAACCTCGGGGGCCAGTCAGGCCTTAATCTTTGCTCCGAGCTCTATAAGGAAGGGATCCTGGACAAATATAACGTAAAGGTTGTCGGCGTGCAGGTGGATGCCATCGAACGTGGTGAAGACCGGATCGAGTTCAAGAATACCATGAATGAACTCGGCATCGAGAGGGCCAGAAGCCAGGTGGCATACTCTGTGGAAGAGGCTCTGGATATTGCCGGGAGACTGGGATATCCCGTGGTCCTTCGTCCTGCATACACCATGGGC
>CAJGDH010000146.1 GCA_904502145.1 uncultured Eubacterium sp. | reverse complement strand
TCCATTTTGCAGGATACAAGGCAGTGGGAGAATCCGTTGCCAAACCGCTGGAATACTACCACAATAATCTGACCGGTACATTTAACCTCTGTGACGCCATGCGCAGGAACGGATGCAAAAAGATCGTATTCTCTTCCTCAGCCACAGTCTACGGAGACCCGAAGGAGATCCCCATCACCGAGAACTGCCCCAAGGGTCAGATCACCAATCCCTATGGACAGACCAAGGGGATGATCGAACAGATCCTTACCGATCTTGCTGCCAGTGATCCTGAGTGGCAGGTGACCCTCCTTAGATATTTCAATCCCATCGGGGCACATCCTTCGGGACTGATCGGGGAAGACCCCAAAGGTATTCCCAACAACCTGGTTCCCTTTATCGCCAAGGTGGCTGTAGGCAAGCTGGAGAAGCTTGGAGTATTCGGTGACGACTATGATACTCCGGACGGTACCGGTGTCAGGGATTACATCCATGTGGTGGATCTGGCCATCGGCCACCTCTGTGCCATCGAACACCTCAAACCCGGCGTGAGTATCTACAATCTGGGAACCGGCCAGGGCTACAGCGTCCTCGATGTGGTGAAGGCTTACGGCAAGGCCTGCGGAAAAGAGATCCCTTACGAGATCAAACCCCGCCGGCCGGGAGATATCGCCACCTGTTATTCCGACCCCTCCAAGGCGGAGAAGGAACTGGGCTGGAAAGCACAGTACGGCATCGATGAAATGTGCGCGGATTCCTACCGCTGGCAGTCGGGCAACCCTGACGGATATATCAGCAGGTAAGAGTGTCCGGAAGCAGATTCCGGAGAGGATAATAAACAACAGCAGGAGAAGACCAGATGAGAGAACAGTTAAGACAACTGAGAGATGTAATGACCGGACTGGGGATCCATGCCTACCTGATCCCCACGGATGATTTTCACGGGTCCGAATACGTTGGGGACCACTTCAAAAGCCGGGCCTATATGTCCGGATTTACCGGCTCGGCGGGAACCCTCCTCGTCATGGAGGACATGGCAGGCCTGTGGACGGACGGCAGGTATTTCCTGCAGGCCGCCGATCAGCTGAGAAACAGCGGGATCACCCTCTTCAAGATGGGAGAAAAAGGTGTTCCCGATATTGACACATACCTGAAAAAGCACCTGAAAGAAGGAATGATCTTCGGCTTTGACGGACGCTGCATGATGGAGGATAAGGCTCTGGGCTACCGGAAGATCGTGGAGGAAAAAGGCGCGAAGATGGAGACGGAGATGGATATCGTCAACGGTTTCTGGGAGGACCGTCCGGAGATCAGCTGCCGGCCGGCCTGGGTTCTTCCGGAGAAGTACAGCGGCATGTCCTTTGCCGATAAGATCGGTATGGTGCGTGAAGAAATGGAGAAAAAAGGCGCGGACTTCTTCCTCCTGGCTTCACTGGATGATATCTGCTGGCTGTTAAATGTCCGTGGAGACGACGTGGCCTTTACCCCTGTGGTGATGGGCTATCTTACCTGCACCCCTGATGAGGTCACCTGGTATGTACAGGACAAAGCCCTGGACGGGAAAATGAAGGAATATCTTAAGGAGAACGGGATCCTGACAAAGGAATACGATCAGATCTATGAGGACCTGTCCCGCCTTCCTTCCGGCACCTCTGTCCTCTACCAGCCCTCCAGGACAAACTATGCCCTGACCTCCTGTCTCCCGGAGGAAGTACGGCGGATCCGGGCCGACAACCCCACGGAGATCCTCAAGGCCAGAAAGAACCCCACCGAGGTGGAAAATGAGCGTATCGCCCATCAGAAAGACGGGACAGCCCTCACCCGGTTTATGTACTATCTCAAGAAACACGCAGTGGAGGCAGGAGAGACGGAAGTATCCCTTGCCGACAAGCTGCTGGAATTAAGGAAAGAACAGGAAGACTATGTGGAGGACAGCTTCTCCCCCATCATCGGATACGGGGACCACGGCGCTCTTCCCCACTACAGCGCGGATGAGGAAAGTGACCGCAGGATAGAAGGGAAAGGCTTCCTCCTGGTGGATACGGGCGGACACTATCTGGAAGGAAGCACGGACACCACCAGAACCTTCGCCATGGGTCCGCTGACCCGGGAGGAGAAGGAAATGTACACCGCGGTCCTCCGCGGCCATATCAACCTTTCCATGGCTCACTTCAAGGCAGGATGCAGCGGTGTTAGCCTGGATATCCTGGCCAGGACTCCCCTGTGGGATCTGGGTCTGGATTACAATCACGGCACCGGTCACGGTGTGGGCTACCTTCTGAATGTCCACGAAGGACCCAACGCTTTCTATTACCGGCCATCGCCTTCCCGCAGGTCGGACAGTGTATTTGAGGAGGGGATGATCACCTCCGATGAACCCGGGATCTACCTGGAGGGTAAGTTCGGGGTACGGCTGGAGAACCTGATCGTTTGTCTCAAAGACCCGGAGGACAGCTCCTTCCTTTACTTTGAACCTCTGACCATGGTTCCTTTTGACCGGGAGGCCGTCCTGCCGGAACTGATGACCCCGAAGGAGATCGCCTGGCTGAATGACTACCATGAACAGGTCTTCAGGGCAGTGTCCCCCGGCATGCCGCCCGAGGAGGTGGAATGGCTGAGGACAGTGACGGAGAAACTGTGATTAGCCGGGAATTGTGCCAAAACCTTGAAATCCATCAATATATTTGCTATACTTAATAGACATTATTATGGATCAGTCCGTCATGCGGATGCAGATAGGAGGGCATCATGAAGAAGCCAAGTGTACTACAGACCATATTGTCCATACTGCTGAGGGTGGTTGTCGTGGCCCTGATCATGGGCTGTCTCGGGATCGCTTCTTTCCAGGGTGTGACAAAATACCTTACCGGAAGTTTCTACGATTTCCGGGAATCTCCCGATGAGGGGGAGGAACAGAGCGAGAAGGCGGAAGCCACAACTCAGGCTCCGGTGGATGAATCCACCGTGGAGAACATCCTCCTTTTTGTGGACGGACGGGATGGGATGGCACAATACATGATTCTCTCCATGATCAACACCGAGACCAATGCCATGGACCTTCTTTTCATTCCGGAAAACGCCCAGGTCCAGGTGAGCAAAAACCTGCAGAAAGCCCTCTCCAAAAGAATGGACGGGATCAGCGGGACAGTCAGGTTCAGGGACATCGAAAGGGCATACGCCGGCGAAGAACGCTATGAGATGCTCAATGAGATCCTCGAGGAGACGATGGGGATCAAGCTGGACGGCTGGGATCATATGACGGCTGATAAGGCGGTTGATTTCCTGGATACCGTGGACCATGTCACCATGAACCTCAATGATCCGGTCAGCTACCGTGATACGGAAGGGATCCTTCATCAGATCGATGAAGGCGAAGTACAGATCTCAGGCAAAGAAGCATTTGCCTACGTCACTTATCTGGACGGAACTTCCGCCCAGGAATCAAATCGTCTGACAAGGACGAACACCTATTTCGAGAAATTCGTTCCCAGGCTTCTTTCCAAGAAGAAAGCCTCCGGGATCGTGGAAAACTATCAGGCATCGGTGGAGTCATCGGAAGACCGGAATATGGACGCCTTTACCTCAGTACTGAAAGCGGCCAAGGGAACCGATTTCCTCACCATGCGTATCATGCAGGGCAGCGAGGCGGGAGACGCCTACGAGATCGACAGCCAGAAGGTCCAGCTTCAGATCGCCACGCTGATGCAGCAGTCCGCTTCCTATTCCTCCGGCAACGCGCTGGGTAATGATTCGGATGATGATTCGGACGAGATCTCCTTTGACGAGGACAGCGGGGACTCCAAGGACCTGGCCATCGAGATCTACAACGCTGCTTACGTCCAGGGTCTGGCCAGCGAATGGTCATATTACCTGGAGGATGAGGGATATAACATTTCCCTGGTGGATACCTACCAGGATGAAGGCCCCATCTCCACCACCAGGATCATTCTCCGCAGGGATGGTATCGGCGGAGACCTGCTCCGGTATTTCTCCGGGGCGGACGTCTCTGTGGGTGAGATCGATACAGGGGGCGATATTCAGATTTATGTAGGTACCGACCATACACATGTAGGTACGTCGGAATGACGGAAAAGACCGCAGTTTTCGCAAGCCATCGCTTCACGAAGCACCCGGAAAGGAATCCTATATGAGAGAACAGACCAACAAGACGGTGGATGTGCTGGGAATTGATGTATCCGTGATGCGCCCGGATAAAGCGGTGAATATCACCATGAATTATATCAACCGCAAGGAACCAGGAACCGTTTTTTTCCATACAGCAGAAAGTTCGCTCCTGTGCCAGTCCCAGGACTGGGCGGCCGGATGTGTCAATTCCTGCGACCTGGTCCTGCCCGGTGACCGTTATATGGAACATGCTTTGGGACATGTTTCCCAGTGGGAGGAAGAACAGCTCGGACGGAGCCAGTTTGCCGACCGGTATATGGTCAAGCTGCTGGCAAGGATCGCCAGGGACGGGAAAGAAATCTTTGTGGTGACGGACAAGGAGGAATACCTTCAGTCCCTCAAGGACGACCTCCAGTCGATCTATCCGGAGATCTCCATGGACGGAGTGGTGCTGAAGGATGAGTCGGAACCCGGGATCGAGGCCCTGGTGAATGAGATCAACGGGATCATCCCGGACATCATCTTCCTGTGCCTTTCCCCCCAGTCACAGCTCAATCTGTTCAGGGAGTATGTCCCCATGATGAACACCCACCTCCTGATCAGTATCGAATTCATTCTGCCGACGGTTCTCAACAGTCAGACCGAAGTGCCCAGATGGGTCGAAACCCTGCATCTGACGGATTTCTATCTGAAAACCAGAGATAAAATCGTGGGATCCATCTTCCGGAAGACCATTCTTGAAGAGTCGGAGAAAGAGACAGGGGAGCCGGAGAAGGAAATCGATGAACCGGAGACGGAAAATAATGAAGAAATTTTTAAAGGAGAGGAATGAACCTCTCCTTTTTTT
>CAJGDH010000145.1 GCA_904502145.1 uncultured Eubacterium sp. | reverse complement strand
GAAGATCATCGTTCTTCCCACCAAGACCATTCCTCAGGGCATCAGTGCCATGATCGCCTATATGCCTGAAGCCAGTGTGGAAGATAACGTAGAGTCCATGCAGGAAGCGATTTCCATGATTTCCAGCGGTCAGGTGACCTACGCCGTAAGAGATACCGTTATTGACGGGAAAACGATCCACGACGGGGATATCATGGGCCTTGATGACAATGGAATAGAGGCTGTGGGCAAAGAAATCAATGCCACAACCCTCGACCTTCTGAAAGAGATGGTGGATGATGATTCCGAACTGATTTCCGTCTATTACGGCAGGGATATCAGCGAGGACCAGGCCGGAGAACTGGAGGAGCTGATCGGAGAGGAATTCCCGGATCTTGACGTGGAAGTCCAGCATGGCGGTCAGCCTGTCTACTATTATATGCTTTCCGTAGAATAAATATGAATGCCAAAGCCGGTCCTTGATGGCCGGCTTTTCTTTTAAATACATTTCAGGTTTTTGCTTATTCCTATATACAGATAAAGAAGAAAGGGGGATCAGGATGGCAGAAAAGGTAAGGAGTATACGCGGCATCGGTGAAAAGACCGAAAATCAGCTGAAAAGACTGAATATCGAGACCACCGATGACCTTATCCGCCATTATCCCCGCTGTTATCTGACTTACGGGGAGCCGGTGAAGATGGCGGATATACGGACCGGCGTAAGATGCTCGGTCTGTGGGGAACTGACTTCCCCGGTCCACATGAAAGCCTTCGGAAAGAGAAAACTCTGCACCTGCCTGGTGGCGGATCAGACAGGTCATCTCTTTCTCCGATGGTTTAATATGCCCTGGCTGAGGTCATCCCTTTCCTGTGGGGACCGGTATATCTTCGTGGGAACTCCTGTGTATAAGGACGGACGGGTAATGATGGAACAGCCGGAGTATATCCCTCTGTCCCGTTACGGTGAGTACACCCGGACCTTTCAGCCGGTCTATGCCCTGACGGCAGGGCTTTCCAACAAAACCCTGCAAAAGGCCATAAAGACGGTCTTTGATGACTATCCTGTCCCGGAATATCTTCCGGAGAACATGCGCCTTTATTATGAACTTGAAGAGGAGGGAAAGGCTCTTCACGAGATTCATTTTCCCAGCAGCAGGGATGCCCTGGAGGCGGCAAGAAAGAGGATCATCTTTGATGAATTTTTCCGGTTTTTTGCTGCTCTGGAAATGGTGAAGGATAGGAGCGACCATGCACTGAACCGGCATGTGATCCTCTGGAATGATAAAGTGAAAGCCTTTCTTGAGCATCTTCCCTATCAGCTTACCGAAGGACAGAAGCAGGCACTTGAGGATATCCGTTCCGACCTTGGAGGCACCATGACCATGAACAGGCTGATCCAGGGTGACGTTGGTTCAGGCAAGACCCTGGTTGCCATGACGGCCATGTATGCTGCGGTGACCAACGGATATCAATGTGTCTTTATGGCTCCCACAGAGATACTTGCCCAGCAGCATTATGAGAATTTCAGGAATACCTTCGAACCCCTGGGGGTGAAGGTGGGTCTGCTGACTGGTTCCATGAACGCGGCAGCCAGAAGAGAAGCAAGACAAATGTGTGCTTCCGGGGAATACCGGATGATCATCGGTACCCATGCCCTGATCCAGGAGGGAGTATCATTTCCTGATCTTGCCCTGGCGGTGACGGATGAACAACACCGGTTCGGGGTCAGACAAAGGGATGCCCTGATGCAGAAAGGGAACGATCCCCATGTTCTGGTCATGAGTGCCACGCCTATTCCCAGGACCCTGGCCATCATCCTCTACCGTGATCTGGATGTGAGCCTTATGCGGGATATGCCTGCCGACAGGCTTCCCATAAAGAATGCGGTGATCGGGGAGAAATCCAGACAGACGGCCTGGACATTTATCCAGAAAGAGATCAGTCAGGGCCATCAGGCCTACATTATCTGCCCTCTGATCGAAGAGAGCGAAGGACTGGATGCCGAAAATGTCATGGAATATACCGCAAGGGTCACTCAGGCTTTCCCGCCGGGTATGCGGATCGAAGCACTCCACGGAAGAATGTCCGCCGATGAAAAGGCAGAGATCATGGAAAGATTCGCCGGGGGAGAGATCGATCTTCTGGTTTCCACCACGGTGATCGAAGTCGGAATCGACGTCCCTAAAGCCACGGTGATCCTTATCGAAGATGCCCAGCGGTTCGGGCTGGCCCAGCTCCATCAGCTCAGAGGCCGGGTAGGCAGAGGTAAAGACCAGTCCTACTGCATCTTCCTGTCCGGGTCAGACCAGAAAGAAGCCATGGAACGTCTTTCGGTCATCGGCCGGTCCAACGATGGGTTTGCCATCGCGGATGAGGATCTGAAACTGAGGGGCCCCGGAGATTTTTTCGGCACAAAACAGAGCGGGACCATGCGGTTTGCCCTGGGGGATATCTATGAAAATTCGGATATTCTGAAGATGGCATCAGAGGCGGTAAGCCAGCTCAGATCCGAGGGCTGCGATTTCGGAAAGCTCCTTCCCGGAATGCTGGAAAATGATCTGAATTATGCCCGTAATATCTAGGTTTTTCTTGACAATGTGAACATATATTCATAGAATAAAAAAGAAGGTGAATGGTATCATGAGAGTGATCGCAGGCAAGGCCAGACGACGGATTTTAAAGACGATGGAAGGGTTGAATACAAGGCCCACCACCGACAGGATAAAGGAGACTTTATTCAATATGCTTTCCTTTGAGATCGAGGGAAGCCGTTTTCTGGATCTCTTCAGCGGAAGCGGTGCCATCGGTATCGAAGCACTGAGCCGCGGAGCCGGAAAAGCCGTTTTCGTGGAGAACAACCGGAAGGCTCTTGGCTGCATCAGGGATAACCTCAGAACCACCGGCCTTGAGGAGGATGCCCTGGTGATCGCCACCGATGCGGTGTCCGCTATCCGTAAGATGGGAAGGAAAGAGGAGCCCTTTGATCTTATCTTCATGGATCCGCCTTACGGGAAAGAACTGGAGAAGGACGTCCTGCTTGCCCTGGGCGAATATCCGTCGCTTTTCCATGAGGATACCTTGATCATTGTGGAATCCGACCTCAAGACGGAGTTTCCCTATCTGACGGATACGCCATTTACCCTGGTCAGGGAAAAACGATACAAGACCAACAAACATTCCTTCCTCCGGGTGAGGGAGAATAAAGAATAAAAATCAATTTAGTCATCAATTAAGGAGGATTACCATGGCTTCTATGACACTTGAACAATTAATCGAAGAGATAGAAGTGTATATTGACAATTGTCATCCTACCGGTATGCTTGGCGGCGGAAGCATGATCAAAGTAAACCGGGAAGAACTTCTGGCAATGATCGATGAGCTGAAGGTACAGCTTCCCCGTGAGATCAACCAGAGCAGGGAGATTGTCCGTACACAGGAAGCACGTGTTGCCAAGGCTGCAGCCGAAGCGGAACGTATCATTGATAATGCCGCCAAGGAAGCGGAGAAGATGATCGATGAGAACGAGATCGTCAACATGGCCAACATGCGTGCTCAGCAGATCATAGACGAGGCGAATGAAGAGGCCGATATGATCGTTATGGAAGCCAGGGAAAACAGCTTCAGCATCCAGTCAGGCGCCCTTCAGTATACCCAGAATATTCTCGGCGGCCTTGAGGATATGTACCGTTCCATGGTTGAACAGGAGAGCGAGTATTTCCAGGCAGTTCTCGATAAGCTGAAAGAAGATCACAAGCAGATCCTCGATGACAAGAAGGAGATCGATATCCAGCTGGGTAACGGTATGCGCACATCCAGGAGCAAAGAAGATTTCGAGAAAAAAGAAGAAGAATGATCCTTTGAATTATTCCATTTATTTCTTGACAAAGGTTTGACGGATGAGTATAATAGCAGAGTATGACAATTGAAGGGATGATGATATGATGACGATAAATCTATCGGAGTTCTTTTCAAACCCATCTGCTGTCAAGGATTTTACTGTCGAGCCTTCCTTCGATACCCTGGTATTGAAGAGAAACAGTTACCCCGTTGCCGCCAAGGAATCATTCCTGATCCATGCGGCCAGGGTGGAGAATAAGATTCGTCTGAAGGGCAGTACAGCAGTTGATCTGTTTATTCCGTGCGACCGGTGTCTCGATGATGTGAGAAATCATTTCCCCATTGAGATCAATCTGTCCATCGCCACGGATGAAGAGTCAGATGGTATTGAAGACGATGAACGAAGTTTCATGGACGGATGTATACTGGATGTGGACAAGCTTATTACCAATGAGATTGTGGTTGCACTCCCGACGAAAGTTCTGTGTAAGGAAGACTGCAGGGGATTATGTCCAGTTTGCGGCACCAATCTGAATCACGGCGATTGTGGCTGTGACAGACATGTTGCGGATCCGCGGATGGCAGCAATCCAGGATATCTTTAAGAACTTTGGTCAATAGTTTGCAGAGTTGATGCATTCGACGTCTTATGTAAAGATTTTGGAAGAGGAGGTGTAACCATGGCAATTTGTCCTAAGAACAAATCTTCAAAGGGAAGAAGAGACCGCCGCAGAGCGAACTGGAAGATGACTGCTCCTACTTTGGTAAAGTGCAGCAAGTGTGGTGCTTTAACCATGCCTCACAGAGTTTGCAAGGCTTGTGGTTCTTATAATCAGAAAGAGATCGTTGCTGTTGACTGATCAGCAACAAAAAAACATGTGTAATCCGGACCGGGGTATCAACCCCGGTCTTTTTGCGCGTAGCATTGAGCCATGCGCCGGAATAAAAAATGACGGCTGACGGGAGCTTGCTCACAATCAGCCGTCATTTTTTATTTCGGCATACGGCGATAGCCGCGACAGTGAGAGAGCTCCGCTCTCGAACCTGTCGGCATGGCTCATGGAAGAGAGCTTCGCTCTCGAACTTATCGGCATGGCTCATGGAAGAGAGCTGTGCTCTCGAACCTGTCGGCATGGCTCATGAGAGAGCTGTGCTATCGAACT
>CAJGDH010000144.1 GCA_904502145.1 uncultured Eubacterium sp. | reverse complement strand
CCCGCTGGTATCCGAACTCAAAGAGCTTAAGTTTGTCAAGAAGGTTGTTGTGGAAACAGCAGATGCTGAGATCGCAGCAGCAGGTGTGGAGATGGACTATGAGGTTGGTACCATGATCGAGATTCCTCGTGCTTGTCTGACCGCTGATGAGATCGCAGCTGAGGCAGACTTCTTCTGCTTCGGTACCAACGACCTGACCCAGATGACCTTCGGTTTCTCCCGTGACGATGCCGGCAAGTTCTTAAATGCTTACTATGACACCAAGATCTTTGAGAACGATCCGTTCGCAAAACTGGATCAGGTTGGTGTAGGCAAGCTTATGGAAATGGCCATCAAACTCGGCAAGCCCGTTAATCCGAAACTCCATATCGGTATCTGCGGCGAGCACGGCGGAGATCCTTCATCCGTTGAGTTCTGCAACAAGATCGGCCTTGACTATGTATCCTGCTCACCTTTCCGTGTACCGATCGCCCGCCTTGCAGCTGCACAGGCAGCCATCGCACAGAAGGCCAAATAATTGAATGATGACCGCTGCTCCGGCAGCGCCCTGTCATAACGATAAGCATGATCCCCCGGGAACTTCTGGTCCCGGGGGATTCTTTTTGCATAAGCCAACCTGGAGGCAAGGCTCATCCCGGAACCAAAGCGAGTGAACTGACAATAGAAAGAAAAAGAAGGAAAGGATGGATAAGATTCACAAAAAATGATGCAAATTATCCCGGCATATGGTAAAATAGACATAATCTATACGATATTAATCGGAGGAAGAATAATGTTGAAGTTTTCGGAGATCCTGTACGTCAGACCGGATCTTGACGATGTAAAGAGACAGATGGAAAAGATTACGGAATCCTTTGTCCGTGCAGAGTCATATCAGGAGGCGGCAGGATTTTTTGTTGAGATGGACAGACTGAAACGGCATGTACGGTCAATGGAAACCGTTGCCACCATCCGACATTCCATTGATACCAGGGACAGCTTCTATGATGAAGAAGTAAAATTCTGGAACAATTCAGTCCCGGAACTCATGGAATACCTGCAGAAATGGAACATGGTTCTGCTGGGATCGGCTCACCGTAACCGGCTGGAGGATGAATTCAGTTCCGTATTTTTCACCAATATCGAAATGGAGCTGAAAAGCTTCGATCCTGTCATTATTCCCCTTCTTCAGGAGGAGAACAATCTCACGACAGAATATGAGAAACTTCTTGCAAGTGCCCGGATCCCTTTCCGCGGAAAGATCTATACCATTGCCCAGATCGCTCTTTACAAGAATGACCGGGATGACCAGACCCGCCTGGAAGCCTGGAAGGCGGAGGGGAGCTGGTATAAGGAGAATCAGGATAAGCTGGACGAGATCTATGACCGTCTGGTGGCCCTGCGCCATGAGATGAGCCGGAAACTCGGGCTTGAGGACTATGTGGAACTGGGTTATTACCGTATGACCAGGAACTGCTATGACCGCCATGATATTGAGAGATTCCGGGATGCGGTCCGCAGATATCTCGTGCCTGTGGCAGAGGGGATCCGCCGAACGCAGGCGGAACGCCTCGGGCTGTCCTATCCCTTAAGCTTTGCGGACTGTGCCCTTATGTTCCGTTCCGGAAATGCAGTTCCCGCCGGTCAGGCGGAGGATATCCTGAGAACCGCAGGGAAGTTTTACGACAATCTGTCCCCTGCCACCAGCGAGTTTTTCCGCACCATGATGGAGGGGGAACTGATGGATGTCCTTGCCAGGGACGGCAAGGAGGGCGGCGGCTACTGCACCAGCATCTATGACTATGACGTGCCTTTTATCTTTGCCAATTTCAACGGTACCCGGGACGATGTGGAGACCATGACCCACGAGGCCGGACACGCTTTCGCGGACTGGTACAACCGGGACCGGGTTCCCATGGAGACCATCTGGCCCAGTATGGAAGGCTGCGAAGTCCATTCCATGAGCATGGAGTTTTTCGCCTGGAAGAGCGCAGATGAATTTTTCGGGGAAGATGCCCGGAAGTTCTATTACAGCCATCTGGCGGAATCTCTGCTGTTTATCCCTTACGGGACCATGGTGGATCATTTCCAGCATTCCGTGTATGAACGGCCTGAGATGACACCGGCAGAGAGACATGCCGAATGGAAGCGGCTCCTGGGGATCTACATGCCCTGGCTGCGGCTGGACGGGGATATCCCCTTCTATGCCGAGGGGATGGGATGGCAGCGCCAGCACCATATCTATTCCTTCCCCTTCTACTATATCGACTACTGTCTGGCACAGACGGTAGCTCTGGAACTGTGGGCGATGATCCAGGATGATTACGGTAAAGCCTGGGATTCTTACATGGCCTACACCGGGCAGGGCGGATCCAGGGTATTTACCGAGCTTTTATCCAACGCCGGTCTGGGAAGTCCCTTCGAGGACGGAACACTCCGTTCCGTCTGCCGGAAGGCGGAAAAATGGCTGGAAGAATATGATCTGACGGGGATCGACTGATGGCAGGCAAAAGAAAAAATATTTTACAGACAATCCGGGAGCAGGACGGCACATATCAATATGTGGGCGATCACTTCCGGGTCAGTGAGAACAAGGAGACCGGCAGGGAACAGCTGACGAAGCTTATGGTCTTTTTCCTGCTGGCCGTGGCAGTGGTGGTCTCTTCGGGCTGTATCAATGCAGCGGGGGCCTCTGAGGCCTTTTACGTGATCCTGCCCTATGTGGGGGAGGTTTCCGCCCTGTTTCTTCTGGGCTGGAACGTGGTGAGGCTTTTTGCCAACCGAAACAGAATGCGAACCTATGTCCTGGACCAGGTCCGGTCAAGGATTCCCGGCGCTTCCGCCTTCCTCTGCGTATTCGCTCTTCTGGGACTGGTCATGGCCGCGGTCTTTCTCATGAAGAACGGCAGCGGCGGTAAAACTGCCGCGAGTGCCCTGTATCTTTTCTGTAAGGCGCTGGCCGCACTGCTGGCCCTGGGATGCCGGAAGGCTTTTGCCGGGCTGGAGTGGGAGAAGACGGAAAACTGATCTTGTTAATATCCGGACATGTCCGGTATTATATAAAACATGTTCATAACTGGTATCATACCAGTGATATTATGAAAGGAGATGTAAAAAATGAAAAAGAAGTTAACCTTATTGATGGTCCTGGTACTGTGCCTGTCGGCACTGGCAGGATGCGGCGGAGGCGGCACAAGTGATAAGCCGCTGGTTGTTGGTTATTCCAACTTCTCCAGCAAGTTCTCCCCCTTCTTTGCTGAAACTGCTTATGACCAGGATGTTGCCAAGATGACATCCATTTATCTGCTGAACACGGATCGTCAGGGCGCTGTTGTTGAGAAAGGAAAGACCGGTGAGACCCGTCCTTACAACAACACGGATTACACTTACTACGGTCCTGCTGATCTGACCATCACACCTAATTCAGACGGTACTGTAGATTATGATTTCGATCTGAGGGATGACATCAAGTTCTCCGACGGGGAGCCGCTCACCGCGGATGACGTCATCTTCTCCATGTATGTATTGTCCGACCCGACTTACGATGGTTCCTCCACCTTCTTCGCTATGCCGATCAAGGGTATGGACAAATATCGTTCCGGTATGACTCCTCTTATGGATCTTCTTCTGGAAGCCGGCAAGGACAACAAAGACTTCTCCAAATGGGATGAAGCAACCCAGACTGCTTTCTGGGCAGAGACCGAGACCGCCGGTGCCAAGTTCGCACAGTCCATCGTGGATTACTGTATCGCCAACGGCTACAATGCCGAGGGTGACTCGATCGCAGCATGTGCGGCCAACTGGGGTTACACACTTAAAGATGATGCTACCGCAGAAGATTTCTATGCTGAGATGCTCAAGGCATACAATGGTGATGTAAAAGCCTTATCCGACACAGAGAAAGCGGATGCTTCCCTCTTCTCCATGATGGATAATTATTCTGAGTACTCCAAGGGTGTTGAGACCGGAGATTCCGCGACCAGCATCGAAGGTATTCAGAAGACCGGTGATAACAGTGTGCGCGTAACTCTGACCGAGACGGATGCCACAGCCATCTATCAGCTTGGAATTACCATTTGTCCGCTGCATTATTACGGCGACAAAGAAAAATATGACTATGACAACAACATGTTCGGTTTTGAAAAGGGTGACCTTTCCACCGTTCGTGCCAAAACTACCGAGCCTATGGGCGCCGGTCCTTATAAATACGTTAAATTTGAAAACGGTGTTGTTTCCTTCGAGGCAAACGACAGCTACTATCTTGGCGCTCCCAAGACCAAGAACATGCAGTTTCTTGAGTCCCAGGATCAGGATAAGCTCAACGGTATCCTTACCGGAACCATCGATATCACTGACCCGACCTATTCTCTTGATACGGTTAAAGCCATCAAGGACGCAAACGGCAATGACGATGTAAATGGTGATGCCATCACCACCAGCACTGTAGATAACCTTGGATACGGTTATCTTGGAATCAGTGCAGAATCCGTAAATGTAAAAGGAGACGGCGGATCCGATGCTTCCAAGAATCTCCGTAAAGCTTTTGCCACCATCTTTGCCCTTTACCGTGACGTGACAGTCAACTCCTACTACGGTGAGACTGCATCCGTCATCAACTATCCGATCTCCAATACTTCCTGGGCAGCTCCCCAGAAGACGGATTCCGATTATGCCATCGCATTCTCCAAGGATGTAAACGGTGCGGAGATCTACACCTCCGACATGACAGATGAGCAGAAGGAAGAAGCTGCCATCAACGCAGCTCTCGGATTCTTCGAAGCAGCCGGATATACCGTAAAAGACGGCAAAGTGACCAAGGCTCCGGAAGGTGCCAAGATGAGTTATGAAGTATGGATCCCTGCCGACGGTGCAGGTGACCATCCGTCCTTCATGATGCTGAACCTGGCATCCGATGCCTTCAAGAAGATCGGTATTGAGCTGATCGTTAAGGACCTTGCCAATTCCGCAGACCTGTGGACAGGACTTGAAGCAGGAACCGTACCTATGTGGTGTGCGGCCTGGGGCGCTACTCCGGATCCCGAT
>CAJGDH010000143.1 GCA_904502145.1 uncultured Eubacterium sp. | reverse complement strand
GTCTACAAGCTGCCTGTGAATCTCCCCCTGACCTGCCCCAACCGCATGGAGGGGCCGGGATGCAGCTTCTGCGCCGGTACAGGCACCGGTTTCGAGGCGGAGGATTCAGGTCTGCCGGTGGCGGACCAGCTCCTGAGAGTCAGACAGAAGATCGGGCAAAGATACAATGCCCGGAAATTTATCGCATATTTTCAGAATTACACCAACACCTTTCTTCCCCTGTCCAGGCTGAGAGCCTATATGGAGGAAGCGGCATCCTGCCCGGATATCGTGGAGATCAGCCTTTCCACCCGGCCGGACTGCATCAGGGAGGATTACCTTGAGGCTTTCCGGGAATTCAGGGACCGGACCGGGGTGGAGGTGTCCATTGAACTGGGGCTTCAGACCGTCAATTACCACACTTTAAAGGGGGTTGGCCGCGGGCACGGACTGGCGGAATACCTGGATGCTGTTCTCAGGATCTCTTCCTTCTCCTTCCCCCTGTGTACCCACCTGATCCTGAACCTGCCGGGGGATACCATGGAGGATGTCCTGGAGACGGCCAGGGTGATCTCGGCCCTGCCGGTGAAACTGGTCAAGCTCCACTCCCTGTATGTTCCCAGGGATTCCGTATTGTATAAAGACTATGTGGATGGTAGAATAACCATATGCCCGAAGGAGGAATATCTTGAGAGGCTGGCGGAATTTGTGAGCCATCTGAGGAAAGATATCGTGATCGAGCGTCTCTTCTCCCGGATACCCGAGGAAGACGCTGCATTTTCCAACTGGCAGACCAGCTGGTGGAAACTGCGGGATGAGTGGGAAGAACTCATGAGGGAGAAGGGATATACCCAGGGATGCCGCTGTGATTATCTGGGCGGCGCTGCCCTGAACCGATGGGGATTATAGAATGGAAAACAAAAAGAACGACAGGATCAACTGGAAACTATATCTGAATATCGGAACCATCGTATTTTTCCTGATCGTGGTCTATCTGGCGGGGAACCTGGTCAGGTACGCCAGGAGAAAGAAGCTGGCGGTCTATGAAGTGAGCAACAGCGAGATCTCCGACACCATCAGGTCCACCGGGATCATCCTCCGTGAGGAGAAGGTCTTCAAGACCAAGGAGGAAGGATACATCCACAATTATCTGCCGGACGGGGACAGGGTGCGCAAAGGCGGCATCGTCTACACTCTGGACAAGACCGGCAAGATCCAGGAGGAAGTCAACCGGATCATCGAAAGCAACCATGATGCCATCCGTCTGGAGAGCAGCAGCATCCTGGATGATCTGAGGGTCTTTACCGACAGCTATTCCGATTCGGATTTCTATATGGTGGAGGATACCGACAACCAGCTGGAGCATGACCTCCTGTCCTACACCGGCACCCTCCTGTCCGATAATAAAAAGGAACTGGAGAAGAAATACGGCAAGGACTGCTACATTGAAGTCAGGAGCAAGCAGTCAGGCCTGGTCTCCTACAGCAGCGACGGCCTGGAAGAACTCACCCAGAAGAACCTGACGAAGAAGGATATCAGCGGAAAAGTCCATATGACCGACCTGCGGACAAATGAAAAGACCAAGGCCGGGACCCTGGTCTACCGTCTTACCACAAGCCAGGACTGGCAGATCATCCTTCCCCTTACCAAGGATGACTTTGCCCGGATGAACAGCCTGGAGGAAAACGGGGTCACCAAGGTGAAGATCACCATAGAGAAAGACGATTTTAAGACCACAGTCCCCTTTACCTGCTTTGAGAAGGAAGATCAGGGCTATATGAAGCTAAGCTTCAACAACTATGTACAGCGTTATCTCAACCAGAGGTACCTGTCCGTGAAGATCCTTCTGGCTGAAGGCCGCGGACTGAAGATCCCCGCCAGCTCCCTGGTGGAGAGGGGGGCCTTCCGTGTCCCCGAAGAATACCTGACCAAGGGAAGCAATTCGGAGACCAAAAATCATGTGAACCTCATCTACAAGGACAAGAAGGGCAAGGAGAAGGTCAGACAGGTTACGGTCAAGGTCTTCGATGCCCAGGACGGCATGGTGAGTATCTATTCCAATGAACTTAACCAGGGTGACCGCATCGAGAAACTGGAGGATGCCACCACCTACTCCCTGGATAAGGTCTCCGTCAGCTACGGAGTCTACACGGTCAATTCCGGTTATGCCGTCTTCAGTCATGTGGATATCTCGGAGAGAAATGAGGATTACTGTATCGTCAATGAAGATACCAGCGAGATCAGGCTTTATGACCGGATCGTTCTGAACAGCAACACCATCTCCGAGAACGAGATCATTTATTGACAAGGAGGAAGAGAAGTGCTCAGAGAGAATCTCATGAAAGTGAGAGAGAATATGGAGGCTGCCTGCCGGCGGGCGGGGCGTGACCCCGGGGAAGTGACCCTGGTGGCCGTCAGCAAGATAAAGCCCCTGTCGGATATCGAGGAGCTGGCCCGGGCAGGTCAGGCGGACTTCGGGGAGAACTACGTCCAGGAATTATGCGACAAGGACGAGAAGATATCCGTCCCCGTCCACTGGCATATGATCGGGCATCTCCAGAGAAATAAAGTGAAATACATCATCGATAAGGTGGACCTGATCCATTCCGTGGATTCCCTTTCCCTGGCCAGACAGATCGAGAAGGAGGCAGCCAAAAAAGGGCTGACTGCCCAGATCCTGATCCAGGTGAATGTGGCCGGTGAGGAGACCAAATTCGGGCTGGACCGGGAGGAAGTCATCGGCCTGATCCGTGAGATCAGCCCCCTGGAACACGTGAAAGTCAGGGGTCTGATGACCAGTGCTCCCTACGTGGAGGACCCGGAAGAAAACAGGGCCTGTTTTCGGGCTCTCCATCAATTATTTGTTGACATCGGCAGGAAAAACATTGATAATATATCTATGGATATTCTGTCAATGGGCATGACCAACGACTACGAAGTGGCAATCGAGGAAGGGGCGACCATGATCAGGATAGGAACCGCGATCTTCGGAGAGCGCCATTATAATTAGTATACACGGAGGTAGTGATTTAATGAGCATCAAAGACAAATTCATGAACATGATGAAGATCAGCGACGCGGATGAATCTGAAGAATTTGATGAAGAATTTGATGGATATGAAGAAGGATATGAGGAGGAATTAGCGGAGGAGGAATTCGAATCCGAGGACATCCCCGATGATGAGGATGAAGAGGAGGAGAAACCCGCACCCAGAAAACCGATTTTTTCCTTCCACCGCAAGCCGAAGGTTGAAGATGAACCTGAGGAGTTCGATGAAGATGCAGAAGGCAGAGTCATTCCATTCCATGGAAAGCAAGAAGAGGGTGAAACAGTGAGAGTAATTAAGCCACAGGAATTTAATGAAGCACAGATCGTAGCAGATTTCTTAAAGGATGGCAAGACCATCGTCGTTAATCTCGAAGGGATCGAGATCAGCCAGGCCCAGCGTATCATCGACTTTATCGGTGGCGCGAGCTTTGCCGTTGACGGCTCTTTGAAGGCTATCTCCAACAATATTTTCATCGTTGCTCCGGGGAACATCGAAGTGTCCGGAGACCTCAGGGATGAGATCGTGGGAGACAACATCATCTCTCCGGAACTGGGCAAGTTCTGATCGGGCAAGCATACAATCATAACCTTTGACACTGACTCCTTCCTTTTCAGGGGGGAGTTAATCTTTTGTGCCATGTATGGATGATATAAAGGTTACTCAGAAGGAGTTTTTTATGAAGAATCGGGGAATAAAAGGACTGATCTGGATCGTTCTTCTCATCCTGTTTGACCAGCTGACCAAGAGGTGGGCTGTGACCGGCCTTAAGGATCGTGATCCGGTGGTCCTGATCAAAGGTGTCCTGGAACTCAAATACCTTGAGAACCGGGGAGCGGCTTTCGGGATCTTCCAGAACCGGCAATGGTTTTTTGTGGTCGTTTACGTTCTGGTGCTGGCCGGCATCGTCTTCCTGTCCTTCAGGATACCCCGGGAAGGCAGATTCTTTCCGCTTATGCTGTGCCTCTGCCTCATCGGGGCCGGGGCGGCCGGCAACATGATCGACAGGGTCCTGCACAGGTATGTGGTGGATTTCATCTATTTTAAACTGATCGATTTCCCCATCTTCAACGTGGCGGACATCTATGTCACCTGTGCGGCCTTTCTTCTGGTTTTCCTGGTGATCTTCCACTACAGGGAGGAGGATCTGGACCGGATCTTCTCCCCGGGAAAAGAAAGAGGGAAAGCCGATGAATAAGGACCGGGAATACATTTACGAGTATATTGCCTCCCCGGACCAGGAGGGAGAACGGGTGGACCGTTTTCTGGCGGGGGAACTGAAGGAACAGTCCAGGTCCTACCTGCAGAAGCTGATCCGGGAAGAGCGGGTACAGGTCAACGGAAAGAGCGTCAGATCAAGCTTCAGGATCCGGACGGATGACCGGATCAGGATGGTTCTTCCCCCCTTGAAGGAGCTGGCGGTGGAGCCCGAGAAGATGGATCTGGACATCCTCTATGAGGATGAGGATGTGATCCTCATCAACAAGCCCAAGGACATGGTGGTCCATCCCTGTCCCGGGCGCTACAGCGGCACTCTGGTCAACGGCCTTTTATACCACTGCGGAGACCGGCTTTCCGGCATCAACGGCGTTCTCCGGCCGGGGATCGTCCATCGGATCGACAAAGACACCACCGGTGTCCTTATCGTATGCAAGACGGACCTTGCCCACCGGTCACTGGCGGACCAGCTCAAGGAACACACCATCACCAGAAGATATCAGGCCATCGTCCACAACAACTTCCGGGAGGAATCCGGGACGGTGGAAGGCCCCATCGGGAGAGATCCCCGGGACCGCAAGAAGATGGCCATCGAACCCAGGAACGGGAAACCGGCGGTCACCCATTATCGGGTATTAAGCCACCTGAACAACCGTTTCAATCACATAGAATGCCGCCTGGAGACGGGCAGGACCCACCAGATCAGGGTCCATATGGCCAGCATCCGGCACCCCCTGCTGGGGGATGTCCTCTACGGGCCGTCACCGGGCTCTTCCGGCCTCCGGGTCCCCGGGGG
>CAJGDH010000142.1 GCA_904502145.1 uncultured Eubacterium sp. | reverse complement strand
GTGTGGTGATCTTCTTCCCGAGCTGGTTGTAAAGGTCTAATCTCAGGGAAGCACCGCTTGTCTTGCGGTAAGTGCTGGAATGGAAGAGTGAGGAAGTACCGTGGATCTTTACAGCCCACTGGTAGTAACGCCAGGGAGCGCCGTTGGTCTTCTTATAGACATACCAACGTTTATTCCATGTCTTTTCCAGTCTGTATTTCAGACCGATCGGAATATCGCCTTTCTTTCTCGGGGTGGCACAGATGATGGTCAGTGCCGGGATGGTGTACTGTCCTTTACTATCCTTGAGGTAGAAAGTGGTATTGTTGATGGTCCTGTTTACCCTGATCAGAATATCCTTGCCGATGAACTTCTTGTAGCCGTAATAGTCAACCAGGTTGGTATAGAGGACACCCTTGTCATTAAAGAGATATTTATAGCTCTTCTTGCCTTTGCCGTAGCTCGGCAGTGTCTTCCATCCTGTGACGGCAAGACCTTTATTGAAATAGTAGATCTTTTTGCTGACTTTCTTCCAGCCGCTGAAGGATTCATTGTAATTTCCGTCTTTATAGTAACGGCGGTCAACCACTGCAGTGGTCTTGACACCCTTCTTCACATAGATTCCCTTGCCGAGACTCTTGAAAGTGCCGGAAGCCTTATCAAAGAATGAACCGGTAGCCACTCCTGTAACAAGATCGCCTTTTGTTCCGGCGGATACTTTGTATAATTTCTTTCCTTCCCACCAGTAACCGCTGTATGCGTTGCCGTCTTTATAAACTGTGGACCCTACAAGGCCTGTTTTGGGCGCGATGTTGGAGGACCAGGTTTTGTCTGTCAGTGTTGCCTTTCCCGCAGTCAGAGCCTTACTGGATTTGGCTTCAGCATCAATTCCCGCAAAATAGGTCAACGGACCGGTTGTTTTCAGCTCGGCCAGTTTACCTGTGGCGTCAAAATAGTAATAGCCCGCTTTCAGAGTATAACCCTCGATATTGGCCTCTTCTTTCAGCAATTGAACGGCATGTGCTGCATTGGGCAGTGCGTCTGAGGTGATATTCCCTTTTTCGTCGACAGTGATGTGACCGACCGTGGCGGCACTGACCTTCACGCCAAAGATCAGAACCATCAGGAATAAAGCGGTGAAACAAGTTCTTAAAATACTGATATTCTTTTTCATCGTTTTCCAGATTCCCCTTTCCTTATTCATTGGTTTTTCTTATATATCTATTATATTGCTTATGGACATAAAACGTCACATAAACAGGATAAAATAGTAAAATGTATATAAAGTTCCATTCTTAACTTTATCGGTAAAACTCTTAAATGTCAAGACGTCATAACAAAATACAAAAAATTACATTCCTTTTACAAGAATAGTTCTGAAATTTACCATCAGATCATTTTTGAGTCGATAATTATTGTTTTTCATCAAATTATTATGGGTTCAATCATTTGACCCTCTTTTTTTTGAATGGTATAATCAATCTAGGTTATTGTGTGTTTATTTATAAGAAACAGAACAATCCCGTCTTTATTCGGGTTTGACCGGAATAGAATCACATTGCAGAAGTAATCATTACAGAAAGCGATCATTCAGAAAGGATGGAGGAGATTATGAAATATGTTGCAGGCGTAGATATCGGTAATGCAACGACAGAAGTTGCCATTGCGCAGATCGAAGGTGACAAGATAGAATTCCTTGCCAGCGGAATCGGTCCCACAACCGGTATCAAGGGTACACTGGATAATATCAGCGGTGTTTTTTATTCATTAAGAAATGCTTTGGATAAACTGAATCTGGACTATCAGGATCTCCAGGAGGTCAGGATCAATGAGGCGGCTCCCGTTATCGGTGATGTGGCCATGGAGACCATCTCCGAGACGATCATTACCGAGTCCACCGTAATCGGACATAATCCTTCCACACCCGGCGGCATCGGTATCGGTGTCGGGACATCCGTCCTGGTTACGGATATTCCCAAGATCACCGAGGAGATGGATATCATTGCCGTGATCCCTTCCAATATCAGTTATGTCGATGCTGCAGACTACATTAACAATGCAAGGTCCGGTGTCGAGGTCAAGGGTGCCATCGTTCAGTCCGACGAAGGCAACCTGATCAATCATCGTTTGGATAAGCATATCCCGATCATCGATGAAGTAAGACTCATCGAGAAGGTGCCGATGGATCTGGTCTGTGCCATCGAGGTGGCCCCCATCGGAAGTGTGGTTTCCACGCTTTCCAATCCTTACGGTATCGCCACACTGTTTAAATTAAGTCCCAAGGAGACCAAAAGGATCGTTCCCATCGCCCGTTCCCTGATCGGAACACGCTCCGGTGTCGTGATCAAGACATCCCAGGGTGATGTGCAGGAGAGAAGCATCAAAGCCGGAACCATCACATTTATCGGCGCGAAGAAATCCGTGACCGTGGATGTTGATGAAGGCGCAGAGAGGATCATGGATGCCATCGTCACGATCCCCGAGGTCCAGGATATCGAAGGTGAAGTGGGCACCAATGCCGGCAATATGCTGGACAATGTCCGCCGCGTCATGGCAAGACTTACGGACAAACATCCCCGTGATATCAAGATCCAGGATCTCCTGGCAGTAGATACATTTAATCCTCAGAAGGTCAAAGGCGGTATCGCTGATGAGTTCTCCCTTGAGAACGCTGTCGGAATCGCCGCCATGGTCAAGTCCGACCGTCTTCAGATGGAGATGATCGCGAAAGAGCTGACCAACAAGCTTCGCGTCCCCGTATATGTGGGCGGAGTTGAAGCGGATATGGCCATCAAAGGTGCCCTGACAACACCGGGTACCAGCACACCGCTTGCCATCCTTGACATGGGAGCAGGTTCAACCGACGCTTCCATCATCAACCGTGAAGGCAAGGTTAAACTGATCCATCTTGCCGGAGCCGGCAACATGGTATCCCTTCTGATCCAGTCGGAGCTTGGACTGGATGATTACGATCTGGCTGAAGACGTCAAGAAGTACCCTCTGGTCACTGTGGAGAGTCTTTTCCATGTCCGCCATGAGGACGGAACGGTCCAGTTCTATACGAAATCGATCGATCCCAATGTATTTGCCAAGGTATGTCTGTATAAGGAAGACGGAACCCTGGTTCCTCTGGAGGGAGTCGGATCCATTGAGAAGGTAAAGAAGATCCGTCAGGAAGCAAAGAGGAAGGTATTCGTGACCAACGCGATCCGTGCTTTATCCATGGTAAGCCCTACCGGCAATCCCAAGGATGTACAGTTCGTCGTTCTGGTAGGAGGATCCGCACTTGATTTCGAGATCCCGACCATGGTTACGGATGCTCTCGGAAAATACGATATCGTAGCAGGACGCGGTAACATCCGCGGTACCGAGGGACCGCGCAATGCCGTTGCAACCGGTCTTGCCCTTGCCTGTCTTCCACAGGAGTGATCGATAACTGCTGCAGAGCGGAAACATAACAGGATAATAAATGATTCAGGGAAGGCATCTTATCAGCAGATGCCTTCTTTTTTTCAAAGGGGAGGATATAAAGATGGCAGAAAAGAAGATCTATTCCATCCTCGGGGATTCCATCAGTACATTTGAGGGGTACACACCCGCAGGATATGATTTCTATGACCGATATACAGGGAGGACAGCCGGGATTACTTCCGTGGAGGATACCTGGTGGATGCAGGTCCTCGGGGCTGTGGACGGAACCCTGGGCTACAATAACTCCATCTCGGGCAGTACTGTGGCGGGGGGCATCAGCCTTTCCGGCACATCGGAAGTACGTCTGAGATCTCTGGGAGTAAACGGTGTGCCTGACGTCATTTTCATTTATATGGGAGGAAATGACTGGGCCTATTCGGTTCTTCCGGAGGAATTCGAGGATGCTTACCGGAGGATGATCGCAGGGCTTATGTACCTGTATCCTGACGCGGAGATCTTCTGCGCGACCCTGGTCAGGGGAAAAGAGGCAGACGACCCGGAGGAAAGCTTTTTCAATCTGGACAGCTGCATCTCCCCGAGGATCTACTCCCGGATCATCCGGGAATGTGCGGCTAAGGCGCAGGTAAAACTGATCGACCTGGAGAAATACGATACGGAATATGCCACCATAGACGGAATCCACCCGAATGCGGAGGGGATGCGGACCATCGCCGATCTCTGGATCAGGGAGTTGTCAGAAAAACATTAATAAGGTATAATGCCAATAACTTCATAAACACCTGTAATAACTTAAGACTGATGAAATAACTGAGATAAACGATATGGGAAGGAGAAAAGTATGAAGAAGAATCCATATAGTCGTTGCCGGTTATTCCTGGTAGTCCTGTGCATGTTATTCCTTGTGGTGCCCTGCAGGCAGACTTACGCGAAAGCGAAGATCAGCAGGACCACTTTGTCCCTGCGGACAGGCAGCACAAAAAAGCTGAAGGTTTCGGGTACTTCCGGTAAAGTGACCTGGACATCAGCCGCTAAGTCTGTTGCCAAAGTGGACAAGAACGGCAAAATCACTGCCCTGAAAGCAGGGAATGCGGTGATCAAGGCAAAGGTCGGATCCAAAGTCCTGAAATGTAAAGTGTCCGTCCTTTCCTTTGACAGCTCACCTTTTACCCTCAAAGGTGTGGGTAGCAGCAGGAAGCTTAAGGTCAGCAACGGGAAGAAAACCAGATGGGTAAGCAGAAACACCAATGTTGCCACGGTGGACAGCACCGGAAGGGTGACGGCCGTCGGCAGCGGGAAAGCCAGGATCGTCTGTGTCAGCAGAGGAATCAAGATGTGGTCCTATGTCTATGTTCACTCTGTGAGTAATACTGGAAAAAGGATGAAAGAAGGGGAATCCTTCACCTTCAAAGTTTCCGGAACCCGGGACAAAGTTCAGTATTTCAGCTCTGACACTACTGTCCTGTCCGTGGACGAGAAGACCGGATTGTGCCGGGGCCTGGCCCATGGTGCGGCCTATGCCCGGGCCAGGGCAGACGGGTACACTTATCAGTGTTATGTGATCGTCAAGAATAAAGGAGATATCGTGACACCCTCTACGGATATCATGAGCAAAACGAAGGGGGAACAGTATCTGCAGAGGATCTTTG
>CAJGDH010000141.1 GCA_904502145.1 uncultured Eubacterium sp. | reverse complement strand
TTCTTCCAGGATCTCGATGGTCTTCTCAAAGGAGACGTTCTCGTCATGATCACCGATCTCCGCCTTGGTGGAAGGAGTGTAGATAGGTTCAGGCAGTTTCTCGGACTCCTTCAGTCCTTCCGGCAGCCTGATCCCGCATACGGTGCCGTCCTTCTGATAGCTTGCCCAGCCGCTGCCTGTGATATAACCGCGGACGATACATTCCACCGGGAACATGACCAGCTTCTTGCAGAGCATGCTGTTGCCCCTGAAACGGTCACTGCGGAAATATTCCGGCATATCTTCCACATCGGTGGAGACCATGTGGTTGGGGACCAGATCCTTCGTAAAGTCAAACCAGAATCTGGACATCTGGGTAAGGATCGCTCCCTTGTCTGTGATCCTGTTCTTCAGGATCACATCAAATGCAGATATACGGTCTGTGGCTGCGATGATCAAATGATCCCCGATATCGTAGACTTCACGGACTTTTCCCTCTTTAAACGGCTTATATTCTTTCATTCTTCCTTATTCCTTTCTCGGTTTTCCGACAGGCTGACCGCCGTAATCCTGTGCGGACTACAGGTCCGGTCCCAATCGTAGATATGCGTGTATTGTACTACAGAAGGCAGGGGAAAACAAGGTGTTTCCCTCGCCGGCCTTTACCTGTTTTTACTTCTTTTTGGCTTTTTTCCCTTTGACGGAAGCATTTGTGGAAGCCGCCAGGGCTCTTTTTGCCTTCTGTGTCTTCAGTTTCTCCAGTTTCGGGAAGGCTTTGCAGACATCACTGAGGACGCACCGGTCGCAATAAGGAACGGTCCTGGCCGTACATACATCCCTGCCGTGCCAGACCAGTCGATGGCAGAAATCATTTCCCTCCTCCGGAGGGATGATCTTCCACAGGGCCATCTCCACCTTCCTGGGATCCTTCTCATCATCCACCAGGCCGATCCGGTTGCACAGGCGGATGCAGTGGGTATCCGTCACGATGGCCGGCTTGCCGAACACATCCCCCATGACGAGGTTGGCGCTTTTCCTTCCTACTCCGGGCAGCTTCATCAGCTCATCGAAATCATCCGGCACCTGACCGCCGTATTCGTCCCGGAGCATCCTCATGGCGGCACTGATGTCCCTCGCCTTGCTGTGGCCCAGGCCGCAGGGTTTTACGATAGCTTCGATCTCCTCCGGTGAGGCTTCCGCCAGGGGGATCACCCCGGGGTATTTGGCAAAAAGGTCCTGGACGATCACATTTACTCTCTCATCCGTACACTGGGCAGCCAGCCTGACGCTGACCAGAAGTTTCCAGGCCTCATCATAATCCAGGGTACATTCCACTTCCGGATATTCCTTTTTCAGCCTTTCGATCACGATGGCTGCTCGCTCTTTTTTTCTCATTCTATGTCTCCGATCAATAGCAATAACAAAATAATTAAAAAAACTTCCTCCCTTATTATACTACAAGAGAGGAAGTTTTGGATTTATTTTCTGACCTGCTTATAGATCTCTTCTATGGTTTCCGGGTCTGTCCAGAAGACATATTCAACTCCATCGATCCTTGCGTTGATATAACTGTTGTTATCCAGCCGGCGGTTGGCGATATACATTCCGTTAAGATCCATGAATACCAGCTTGTCTTTCACTGTCTCGATCAGTTTCTGATCGTTGACGGAATAACTCCTATAGGTAGTTTCACCCTCTTCCCCGTCATCCACCTCATAAAAGAGTTCCACGTGGTCGAGAGAATACTCCGCAGCACTGGATCCTGTCGTTGCCCCATGCTCCTTCAGGAACGCAACGGTCTTCGTAAAGGAGGGATAGATATCATAGGATTCCGACGGTTCACGCATACTGTCCCCGTCTTCGTCTTTTTTCTCTGCACGGAAGATCTCCAGTCTGGCTACCGGCTGTGTGGTGATAAGTTCCTCATAGCCCACCTGCCGGAGTTCATCCTTAAAGATTTCCAGGAGAGCTTCTTTCTCCTCCTGCTTCAGATTGAGGGCAAAGCTGACGGTGGGGTGCTCGCAGGTGATTTCTTTGATTTCCTTGGCTGAAACGTTGAGAACAGGATAGATCATATCCTTATACTCCTTAAGGGTATAAAGCTCCTTTTCCAGCTCATCCATCATCTCTTCCTTCAAGGGGAATCTTCTCTCCTCCATCCGGCCGGAATCATAATAATACCGCACAAAGACCTGGGGATCATTTTCATCCGTCAGTTCGGTCTGTTCGATGATCCGGTCAAGGATCCCTGCCAGCTTTCCGGTTTTTTCGGCGGGTATCCCTTCGGCCTCTTCAAATTCCCCCTGATAGTAATAATAGTTATCGGCCACCTTAACATAGGCCGTCGCGGACATATCCGGTATCCTCCGGTCATATTTAATGATGTCCACATCAAAGCAGAGGACCGCGAGAACCGCGAGGATCATGATAAAGAGCAGATCCACTTTGGAGGACCACAGACCCCTGATATCTGACCGGTAGATACATTCCACGATGGCGTGAAAGAACAATGCTCCGAAAACCACACCGAAATACAGCCAGAGAAATGACCGGTTCAGGGTGACCCAGTAGAAGAACAGTCCTCCATACATAGCCAGTGGAACAACGATCAGGAATTTGATCAGTTTGCGCCCTCGTTTAAAGGTCATGGCATTCCCCGCGGACTCCGAGGGGAACTTACGGTAGGTCACATAACCTGCGGCCAGGAGCACGATGATCCAGACCAGGACCGGCAGATAAACTGCCAGTGACTGAAGGCTGACTCCCTTTCCCGCGAACAGCTTATACTGTTCACTGAGTTTATAACTGACAGTGATGGGAGACAGGAAGTCCAGGACCTTCATCAACATTGACGGCAGCCTGCTGAAGGTTTTGAAGAAGATCCCTGAGTAGCTTTCGATCATGAGGTTCAGGAATAACGGCGAATACAGGATAAACACAAAGAATGCCAGCAGTGAGACGAAGGTCTGCCCCGTCAGCATCATACACAGGGTCATCAGCAGATAAAAGAGGAGGAAGATCAGCAGGTTGAAGATCACTCCGTAAAGCAGATAGGTCCTGTAGGTCTGGTCAAAGCATCCCAGGTGTCGTACATAAACGCTTTCAGCCACCAGGGAGATCAGGTAGGGAACCAGAAAGATGGCCAGATCATTTCCCAGGATCATCCGGAAAAACCTTCCTCTTCCCGCAGGCAAAGAGTGGAAGAAATCCACCCTGGACCGGTTGTGCAGATAATTGAAACCGTTGACTGCCAGCAGCATGGCCAGAGGGATCAGGTAGACCAGGTGGACCAGGTCGGGCCCGGTAAACTGCCTCAGGACACTCCTGTATTCCTTCAGGATATTGCTCCCCGTATAGGTTACCCTGCTGTTCTGGATCACGATATAGAGGGCCAGATCCCTCAGGAAAAAGATAAAGAAACTGATGAGGATCATGGCCGGACGGTGTCTCATGTCCTCCATCCTGATCTTAACTGATGATATTCTTGATGTCATAGCCTATCCCCTCCGTTTCACTGATAAAGATTTCTTCCAGGGAAAGTGGAAGCAGTTCATAGTAGACCGGGTTCAGCGTCTTAACCGCCGACTCGATCTGCGGCTCCTCACCGCGGACAGTCATAGTCACCAGCCTTCCCCTGACAGCCAGCTGGACCACATCAAACAGGTCCTTCAGTTCATCCGGATGATAATCGTCAGCCACCATCTGAACCTTGTGAAGATTACATTTAAGGTCAGCCAGATCTTCGGATAAGAGGATGCCTCCCTCGTGGAGAAGGCCCACATGGTCGCAGATATCCTCCAGCTCCCTTAAATTGTGGGAGGCGATCACCGGGGTAAGGCTGCGGTCCTCCATCTCACTGGCGAAAATACTTTTGACTCCCTGCCTCATCACCGGATCAAGCCCGTCGAAAGTCTCATCCAGGAGCAGATATCTGGCATTGGAACAGATGCCCAGGAGGATGGAGAGCTGTTTTTTCATCCCCTTGGAAAAGCCGGCGATCTTCCGGTTTCCGGGCAGATTGAACTGATCGATGAACCCCTTGAATTTTTTCCGGTCAAAACCGGGGTAATAGGTCCGGTAGAATCTCTCCATATCCCGGATCGTGGCAGAAGGATAATAATACTGCTCATCCGATACATAGAAACAATTTGCCTTGGCGGAAGGACTGGAATATACCTCCTGCCCGTCGACCAGGATCTTGCCTGCGTCCGGCTTGATGACCCCTGCCATCATACGAAGCAGGGTGCTCTTGCCGGCACCGTTGGTCCCCAGCATGCCGAATACGGTCTTCTCTTTGATCTTTAAGGAAACGCCTGCTATAGCTTCGATATCCTCAAAAGACTTCTTCACTTTCTTTATCTCAATCATCAGGCTCCTCCTTTCTGTTCTCTGCTCCCGCCGGATTCCCGCGGAAGGATTCCCTGACAAGGTCTGTCAGCTGTGGCTCAGAGATTCCGATCTCCCTGCCCCGTCTGATCATGGAGGAGAGCTCTTCCATCAGCTTCTCCCTCTCCCGGATGATCAGGTCCCGGCTGTCTCTGACAAAATTCCCCCGGCCTTTTACGGAGTAAATGTAACCCTGCCTCTCCAGTTCCCCGTAAGCCCGCTGTATGGTGTTGGGATTGATGGAGAGATCAATGGCAAGACTTCTCACCGATGGCAGTTTTTCATCTGCTTTATAGACACCCCGCAGGATCAGGCCGGTCAGTTTTTCCACGATCTGTTCATAGATCGGTCGCTTATCGTTATAATCCAGCAGCATCATGGACACACATCCCCCCTTTTGATCTGTACTGTACTAATCGTATTAAGTGTACTAAATGTCTTAACACACTTATATACTATGTTTTCCCTTTTGTCAATACTGATCTTCATTTTTGTCCGGAGTTTTTCGATCTGCTCCCCCGGAGGGTTTTCACTGTACAGGAAACGGTATCTCTCGTAAATAAAAAAGAGCTGCCGCGATAAGCGGCAGCCCCGGTTCGTAAAAAAACGGTCTGCTTTTGCTGTTTTTATTTATCTTTCAGGAGATCCCTGATCTCGGTAAGCAGCTCTTCCTGTGTGGGACCTGCAGGCTCTTCCGGTGCCTCTTCCACCACTTCCTCATCCTTCAGC
>CAJGDH010000140.1 GCA_904502145.1 uncultured Eubacterium sp. | reverse complement strand
GGTCCGATCACATAGTATCCGAGGATTGCGATCAGCATACCCAGGATACCGACGGAGAAGTTGTTGATAAGCATCTCGAAACCTGCAGGCATTCTGGTTTCCATGAATTTATCAAATTTCTTGATCACCCATCCTGCAAAAGGTCCCATAACCATGGCGCCCATGAGCATCGGCTGTCCTTCGATACCGCCGACACCGGCGATACATCCCATGACAGCAATGCCGCCGATGACACCGCCACGGATGCCGCCCACCATCTTACCACCGGTATATGCAATAAGCGCCGGCAGCAGGAAGTAAAGCATATACGGTTGTATGGAGGCCAGCTTTTCATTTGGCAGCCAGCCGTCCGGAATAAATAAAGCTGTGATAAATCCCCATGCGATAAATGCTCCGATATTGGGCATTACCATGGCGGACAGAAACTTTCCAAATCTCTGAAGTCCGTTTTTCATTATGATACTCTCCTCTTAAACGTAAAATCCTTACAATCGTCTTTATATCGCATCCCTGAAAAGATGCGGAAAGAATATGTTGGCTTGTTTAATCGGACTGAATATTTATGTTAACGGCACGGACCACAGATCCTGTTGCAGACGATCAGATCACTTCAACCCCGTTCTCTCTGCAGGCTGCCAGAAAAGATGCCGGAAGACGGCCGTCAGAAATAACGACATCCACATCTGACAGAAAACCGAAAGTGAAGGTGCTGTGTTTTCCGATCTTGCTGGAATCCATCAGGACAACACTTTTTACCGCCTTCTTTATGACGGTCTGCTTCAGCAGGGCCTCCTCATAGACATTACAGGCGAACCCGGTCTCTTCCTGATAGGAAGTAACGCCGATAAAAGCGATCTCGAAATTCATCTTCTGCAATTCACTGATTCCCTGCAGGCCACAGATACTCATACTGTAGCGGTTCAGTGATCCTCCCGGGATCACCACCTGAGGTTTCTCCAGTCTTGCCAGCTCCATGGCACAGCTTATACTGCTGGTGACAATGAGGTTCGACTGATCCTCGATCTCCGCAGCCAGCATGGTAGTGGTACTTCCCGAATCGAGAAAGACCGCTGTCCCGGGGCTGATCAGCTTTTTTGCCTTCATGACGATGGCCTTTTTGGCCTCGACATTCCTCACACTCCGCTTACCGAGATAGTCATCCGTTCCCACCACCACATCTACCGATCTGGCGCCGCCGTGAATCCTGACGATCCTTTTGTTCTCGTCCAGATTCCTCAGGTCAGTACGGAGAGTCATGTCGGAAACCTGCGGAAATGCTTCTTTGAGCTGGGCGAAGGTGATCTCCCCCTTCTCATTGATCAAAGTCGTGATGGCATTGCGTCTGTTTTCAACAGAATCCATGTTTCCTCCTTCCGGGATCAGTCCAAAACTCCCGGAAGAATTTTGTACCGATCCGTTACTCTGTTATGAAATTAGCCAGAAGATATTCTTCTGCTTCCGGACACCAGAGCCCTTTATGAGCATCCACGATATCCGCAAGAGCTGTAAATCTCTCATCTTCTTTTCCCTTTTCCCTGAGGTCAGTCAGAGCGATCAGAGGCATACGAAGATGATTGTAGATAAGTTTCTTTCCGCCGGGAATCTTGGGCAGGTTCAGAATGGTCTCAGCGGCAACATCCAGTCCGCCGATATGGGTGACCATAACTGCAGGGTTGATGCGTCCTGCTGCCGTAAGTTCGAGACATTCGATCATGTCTGCGGTATTTCCGCCGGTAGTCCCCATGACATGGGTAGAATTGTAATGTACATCATAGAAGTTGAGGTTGGCAGAGAAATTGGGGTCTGTCGGACCTGCGAAGAAATTCAGACATCCGTCTCTTCCCAGGATCCCGCCGGACTGCTCAACGACTGCTCCGACAGGAGCATAGCATAATACATCGTCGAACCCGGTTCCGCCGGTCATCTCACGAAGATAAGCCACCGGATCCTCAACTTTGCCTGTGTTGACAAAATGAAGATCAATACCGTTCTCAGCTGCTTCCTCAAGCGGGAACAGCTCCTCTGCCCGGTCAAGCCTCTCCTGGGAGATATCTGCAACCACGATCATTCCGGGACGTCTGTCACAGTTGAGAGCATAGCTTAACGCACCCAGACCCATGGGGCCCGCACCTGCCATAATGGCGAGCTTTCCGCCTTCACGGATTCCCATCTCATGAGTATACACGCCCATCTTTGTATGGTAGGCAGCATGGAAAGCACCTACGCTGCAGGAGAAGGGTTCCGCGAGGGAAGCTTCATAGTAGGCTTTTCCCTTGTACTCCAGCATACATCCCAGCTCCATAACCTCTGCCGGAATGATGCAGTAGGTGGCATTTCCCCCGAAGAATTCGTAGGAGTAGCCCGGACTCCACATGGTTCCCTTATAGTTTAAGGCCGGCTGAAGAGTAAATTTCATGCCCGGTTTAAACTTGTCCTGATGGGCTTTTCCAACCTTGATGATATCACCGGCCATCTCATGGCCCATCATTGCCGGATGCTCTGCCACATCTTCATGGACTCTCTTGTGCTTTGTTCCCAGGATCGCACATTTGTAGGTGGACATACATACACTGTCGGATACCACTTTGACCAGGATCTCATCATCCTTGATCTCCGGAAGTTCGAACTCGTCCATCCTAAGGTCATTAGCTGCATGAAGTCTTACTGCTGTTGCTTTCATTACGTCCTCCTTCATTATAATATAAGAACATTGTTATGTCGATAATTAATCTGCTGTAAAAATAGGATTTTCCTGTTGTTTTGATTGTTGAGATTATCATATCAACAATTTTGTCTTTTGTCAACTGTTATTTTAAAAATTATTTAAAATTTTTATTGTTGTTTCAACATATCTTTTATTTCTCTCTGCCGTCAGGTATCTTCTCAGAAAAAGAAAGGGCTTTCCGGCACAAATACGCTTTCCGGCACAAAAAAACCCGGGGGGTTTCTTTCGAAACCCCCCGGGTTTTTTGTCTGCGGCCGGACCGGGCCCGGCCGCGTGCCTCATTCGTGCCTTTTCCGTTAAGCATTCATGAACAGCGCACTCCTTCAGGAGGACGCGTTACAATCTTTATTCTGTGATACAATTCCTTAGAATACACGGATTGCAATCTCTGCAGGATCATTCAGGAGCTCCTCGATCTCATCATCAAGCTGCAGAATGGTCAGGGAGAAGCCTGCCATCTCGAGGGATGTACAATAATTACCTACATAGTTCTTGGCAATGGTGAAACCTGCTTCCTCGCAGAGAAGAGCAGCCTCACGATAAGCGATATAAAGCTCGCTGATCGGGGTTCCGCCCATGCCGTTGATCATTACAGCTACCCTGTCACCCTTCTTGAAAGGAACATCATTAGCAACAGCATCGAACATCTCTTTAACGATCTCTTTAACCGGACGATATTTTACTCTCCTTCTTCCGGGCTCTCCGTGAATACCGATACCCATCTCGATCTCATCCTCAGCAAGCTCAAAGATCGGGGTTCCCTTTGCAGGAGGAGTACATCCGGTCAGGGCCATACCCATGGAACGTACACGGCTGACTACTTTCTCTCCCAAAGCAACCAGCTCTTCCAGGGACGCGCCTCTCTCTGCTGCAGCGCCGCAGGCCTTGATCACGAAGAAGTTACCTGCCACACCACGGCGGCCTACTGTGTAAAGGCTGTCCTCTACGGACACGTCATCATTAACGATTACGGTGCCGATCTTGATGCCTTCCATCTCAGCCATCTCACGTCCCATATCCCAGGCCATCTTGTCGCCCTGATAGTTGTTGATAAGGTGGAGAACACCTGCCTCTGTTGCGATTTTCTTTGTACACTCATATACATAGTTCATAGGCGGAGCTGCAAATACAGCACCGGGACAAGCAGCGTCAAGCATACCTTTACCAACGCTCATGATATGTGCCGGCTCATGACCGGATCCGGATCCCTGCATGATCGCAACCTTGTTTGCAGGAATGTCCTTGCGGTATAATGTGTTGATCTCCGGAACATATTCATATTTGTCCTTGTTTGCGAGATACACGCCTTCGATCATCTCTTTTACAAAATCGTCAGCATTGTTCATTAATTTTTTCATAACATTTGCTCCTTTTTTTATAAAACTTGACTGGTAGGGTGCAATGTATTTAAGTGCTTTTGCAGGGTTTCCTTTATTCTTTCAATGCCTCTGCGATATTGGTTGCCATAATTCCGGCAGCCACGATACCGGGATCGTAGGTTCCGATGGAACGCTCACCGGTAAAGAACTGACGGCCTCTCTTGGCGATCCATCCTTTGGTGGCCTCCTTGCATTCCACAGCCGCTGCCGCCGCTTTTTCAAGAGCAGTATTCAGGTCGTCCCCGTCTGCATCCGACTGGCGAAGGGATTTGGCGATCACATCAAATGCATCGAGTACGGTCTTGTCTCCAAGTACCGCCCCGCCTCTCTTGCTGATGGCATCCATAGCTCCTTCCAGAGCATCCGCTGCTTCCGTAAGCGTGATCTCCGTCTTATCTTTAAGCAGCATACCTGTCCTCATAAAGAGGGTTCCCCATACGGTTCCCGTACATCCTCCGGTGCTGCTGGTAATGGAGCGGGTAATTCCCATGAAGAATGGGCCTATCGTGCTCATATCATATGAATCCCAGTCCTTCATAACCTGCCTGAATCCGCAGGAGATGGACTCGCCGAAATCTCCGTCCCCCATTACTGCATCCAGGTCGGAAAAATATTTCCTGTTTTCTTCAGTGGTTTCCGCTATCGTTTTTACGGCAGTCTGAAGCTGCTCCAATGTAATTGTTGCCATGAATAACACTCCTTTCCTGAGATGTACGTGTCACGCGGTACTAAGGCTGAAAAAAAGCCTTTTCCCCCTTTTAACTGTTCATGTCTGCTTGTAAAAAAATGTTAACATACTTGTATATACACGTCAATACTCTTTTATATTTTTATTGTTATTTTGCTAAATTGTGCTATAATGTGTTATAATATGAAACAATAAAGTACAAACAATTTCCCTTTGCCTGCAAAAGGGCATCCGGACTTCACATCGGCCACCATATCAACCTGTAATTTACGGCAATAGGGCGCCGGAGAAAGGAGACATCTATGAAAGATCTGACTTTAGACAGAAATAATCCAAAGCCTCTGTATCAGCAGCTTCGTGCTGTGATCGAGGAGAAGATCGATTCCGGCGAATGGAAACCCAACGACAAGATTCCTTCGGAGAACCAGCTGAG
>CAJGDH010000139.1 GCA_904502145.1 uncultured Eubacterium sp. | reverse complement strand
TAGAGCCTGCTGTCCGGATACTTCTCCGAGAACAGTCTTAAGGTGTTGCCCCCTCCGCAGCCGATATCCAGAATAGTCGGTGTTTCTCTGTCCGGCAGTAAAGATAAGGCCCAGGTAGTCACAGGGGTGTGACTCCGGTTCATGCGCTCCAGCATGAGTCC
This sequence comes from uncultured Eubacterium sp., assembly GCA_904502145.1. GTDB lineage: Bacteria > Bacillota > Clostridia > Lachnospirales > Lachnospiraceae > Anaerobutyricum. The sequence goes on along the minus strand of CAJGDH010000139.1, from coordinate 5,067 downwards.
GCCTTCTTCCCCCTCCGGTTTCCTGGGATTGCCCAGCAGAGTGATCCGCCTTTCGGATTCTATGTCTTTTAATCCTTTTTCCACTATTTCTTCTATCTTGTCAGACATTTTGCTGCCTCCTCATTTATTTTATTATATTCTGCTCATTTCCGGCTTTTGCCGCACTTGATTTACTCATCTTTATCATGTATAACTTATAATGTACCTGATCCGACAGATTACCTCTCGGTATGGGAATAGATATCACTTTTGGAGGTAAAGTATGAAAAAATCCAAAAAGAAACTGCTGATCCTGCTTCTTCTGTGTGCCATGTCCTGCCTGTTTATGGCCCACCGGGACGCAGATGCGGCAAAGACCAGCTATACCATTTACGTCAACCGGAGATCCAACATCATAAATGTGGTGAATAACCGGACGAAAAATGTGGTGAGAGCCATGTACTGCTCCACCGGCAAGAGGTACCGCACCCCGCGGGGTACGTTCCACACTTACCAGAAGCTGCGCTGGCATGCGCTTTTCGGCGGGGTTTACGGCCAGTACTGTGTCCGCTTCCGCGGGTCCTATCTCTTCCACTCCGTCCCCTACTATTCAGTGAACAAAAAGAAGGTGGAGACGAAAGAATACAACAAGCTGGGCAAACAGGCTTCCAAGGGCTGTATCCGCCTGGCCGTCGTCGATGCGAAATGGCTCTACAATAACTGTAAACTGGGGACCAAGGTGGTGATCGGCGAATCCAGAAAAATGAAGAAACCGAAACGGAACCTGCTGAAAATCTCCACAAAGAAGAAATCCGGCTGGGATCCCACGGATCCGGATTCAAAGAATCCCTACTATCCCACCCTTAAGCTGAAAAAGAAATCCTATAAGAGAGTGAAGAAGGACAGCATATTTGATCCTCTGGCCGTGATCAAGGTGTCTTCCAGATTCACCGATAAGGAAACCCTGCTGGAGAAGGTGACCGTCTCCGGCAAGGTTAATACAGCGAAAGCAGGCTCTTATAAAATCAGCTATTATCTCACGGATCCGGCCACTCTGTTGAGAAAGAAACTGACCGTGACGTTTAAGGTGGTTGAATGATCAGCTGAGCACCCACCTGTGATGACTGCCCTCCTCATCCTTGGTGATGAGGAGCTGGTCTTCTATCTCCTGTTTCAGTTCCGTAACATGGGAGATGATCCCGATGAGTTTGGATCCGTCTGCCATGTTTTTCAGCACCTTTACCGCCTGGCTGCGGGAGGTGCCGTCCAGGGAGCCGAATCCTTCATCGATAAACATCACATCCAGGTTGATGGCAGATGAATTCTCCTGAATCTGATCTGCCATTCCCAGGGCAAGAGCCAGGGCTGCCATAAAGGACTCTCCGCCGGATAAAGTCCTGACCTCCCTCACCCTTCCGGTGACGGTGGAATAGACCATAAGGTCCAGCCCGTGATTCTTCCCTTCCCCTGCCTTATCCAGATCGTACATGCGCAGCATAAACTGGCCGCCGGTCATCTCCTGAAAACGGCGGTTGGCCGCATGGAGGATCCTCTCCAGATAATATCTTTGCACAAATGTCTCGATATCCATACGTGATCCGGAGATCTTTCCGGCAAGCCTCTGATAGAGGGATTCCAGTTTGAGCTGTTCCCTGAGGATCCTGCCGTTCTCTTCCATGTTTTTCGACAGCTTTTCCAGCACTCCCGAATTGATCTCATGAATTCTGCGGATGTACCCAGTTTCCTTCCTGCACTCGGCAAAGAGCTCATCAGCAGCATTCTTTTCCTCTTCCATCTTCTCCAGGTCCGGCCTCAGCTGTCCGTTGATGGCAGCTTTCGCGCCTTCCATCTTCCCCTGAGCCACAGATCTTATGTTGTTGAACTCATCGATCTCCTTCCGAAGAGTTTCTGTATATGTTCCCGGATAAAGACCGATTATTTCTTTCCAATCCCCTTCTGACAACCCCTTCTCTTCCGAAAGTTTCTGATAGGTATCTTTCCTTAGATTCAGGTTTTGCCGGTATTCCGGAAGCTGTTCCCGGCCTTGTCTGATCAGGGTTCTGGCCTTGTCCTCCGCCTGTCCGGCTGTTCTTGCCGCATCCATTGCAGATCTGTGATCTTTCTGAGCGGTTTCCTTGGATGTCAGGGCAGCTTTCAGGGCTTCCTCTGCTTCTTTTTCCGTAGGGTATTCCAGAGACCGGTTCAGGGTTCTGATCCCTTCTTCCGTCTCAGCCAGAGATTTCATGGCCAGTTCATGGGCTTGGGAAGCTTTCTCCATCTCTTCCGTGATCTTTGCCTTTCTCTCCCCGATCCCTTCAAGATTCCGGTTCAGGTTCTGCAGTTTTTCCCTGTCACTTGCCAGCCGTTCTCTCTTTTCTTTCAGGAGAACCACCCGGTCCTGAATCTGCCTCTGCATCTCATCTATCTCCGCATCCTCCGGCAGGTCATAGTCATTATCCAGCATCTTCTCCCTCAGCTGCTGCAGTTTTTCCCCGGCGTTCTTCTCTTTCTGGCGGAGAGTTTCGCGGGCGGAGGAAAGATCTTCACTCTTGCTGCTCATATCCTTCTGCAGCTCTGATACTTTTGTTCCCAAGGTTTCGATATATTCCCTGGTCAGCCCCAGATGCTCATCGGAGAGGGAATGAGGAGCAGGATGGTCCAGTGAACCGCATACGGGACAGGGCTCTCCGGGGCGTAGTTTCTCCCGGGCTATGATCCCTGCCTGCTCATCATAAAAGGCCGTCTGCTGACGGATGTATTTCTGGTTTTCCTTCTGATAAATATCCCTGGATGAATTGTAGTCTTTTTCTTTTCTCTGTATTATCCTGCGGAGGGTGGGCAATTCTTTGGTAAGTATCGTTTCCAGTGCATCCGCATCTTTCTTTATCTCTTCAATGGTCCTGACAGCGGTCCGGTAACGTACCGTTTCCACCTCTACCTGGCTCAGTTCATCCTTCTGCCTCCGCCATGTTTTTTCATTTTCCTCCAAGTCCTTCTGAAGTTTTCTGAGCTGCTTTTCCCGGCTGTCGGCCAACTCATTTTCTTTTTGTTTCGTCAGCAGTTCTTTCTGCAGCTCCGCAATCTCTCGTAACCGGCTTTTTGCCTTATTCACTCTTTCTTCTGTTTTGGAATAAAGGGAAAGGACCTCTTCTTTGGCCATGGCCATCTTCTGTTCCGTCTCCCGGGCTTCCCGGGCAGCGGCAGTCAGCCCCGGCAGAAGATCTGTCTGAGTCCTGATCTCTTCCTCGGTTTTTCTGACCCTGTTTTCTGCATCCTCATAGGCATCATAGACCCCTTTAATCTCATAGGAATCACGGATCCGGCCCATCAGCCGGCTTTTTTCCGTGATCTCTCCGGCTTTTTCTTCACAGGAACTCAAGGTTTCCCGGGCCATATCCAGTTGATGAAAAGCATCTGATATATTCTTTCCTTCAAAATATGCATTTCGCTTTTTATCCAGGTCTTTTTCCGCGGATTTTTCCTTTTCTTCAAGGGCGATGGTTTTCTCCCCTGTCCAACGGCACAAGGTTTCCAGGCGCTCCAGCATAAGATCCATCTCCCCGGAGGACAGGCGTTCTTCCCTGACTAACCTTTCCCTGAGAGGAATCAGGTCCCCGGCAGGCTCGGAATCTTCAGGGATTTCAAGATGGCCGATCTCCGTCCTGCAGGCGATCCAGATCGTTCTGATCTGGTCCTGCTTCTTTTTACACCGGTCATTCAGTTCATTTACCAGGTTGTAATATAATCCGGTATCAAAAAGCTTGCGGAAAATGGGCGTCTTTTCGCTGGTACTTGCCCTCAGCATCTCCATGAATTCCCCCTGGGCGATCATGCCGACCTGCATAAACTGGTCTTTGGTAAGACCGACGATCTCCTGGATCTTCCGGTCTGTCTCCGCTTTTTTTCCGCTGCTGACCGACCCGTCAGGAAGGGTCAGTTCCACCTTCTCCTTTTCATCTGTGTATCCGCTTTTTCTTTTCATGGGCCTCCGGTGCCGTAAAACACGGCGGACGGTATATTCCTCTCCGTCGGTCCCGAATCCTTCAAGAAAAGTCAGTTCCACATAGGGTTCAAGGCTGTCTTCGGCGAACTGGCTCTGCAGTTCCTGCCCGTCCTTTTTGTTGCTGCCTGAGCTTGCCTCCCCATAGAGGGCAAAAACGATGGCATCAAATATGGTGGTCTTCCCTGAACCGGTATCCCCGGTAATCAGGAAAAGGTTCTGGCTGACAGATTGAAAATCCAGAGTTGTCTTCTTACCGTAAGAACCAAAGGCCTGCATGGTCAATCGTATGGGTCTCATCCTATAAAGCCTCCTTCACCGTATTGATGGCATCCTCCAGGATCGCCTTATCCTCATCATCCGGTTCCCCGAGAAAAGCACAGCACAGTTCATAGGGATTGAGTACTTTCCCGGAGTCAAATTTCTGGTCATAAACTGCCTGAAAAGCCGTTTTCCGCCGGATCTCCAGAAGTCTGGGAAATGCCTGTCTGAGCCGGTCCTGCATATCGATGACATCCAGATCCTGCTCGTCCGTCAGGACAACCGTAACATAATCCCCGCAGGCCTGAAGCAGTACATCCTCAAGGGTACCTTCGATCTTCCTCACCTGATGGAGAGGAATCAGAGGCAGGACAGATGTCTTTATGTCTCCCTTGTCTCCCATCTCCACCATAATGATCCCCTTATCCTGGGAAGCCTCGCTGACTGAGCAGGCCAGGGGAGTCCCACTGTAACGGAAGTACTCGCTCCCCACTTTCATGGGTTTGTGGATATGCCCTAAAGCAGCATAATCAAAGGGATCCAGTACATCCGCCTTTACTTCGTCTATATCACCCACTGTACGGATCTCGGATTCCATTCTTGCCACGTCCTCCGCCTTCGTCCCGACAGGAAGGTAGAACTGGTGGCTGACCAGGACATTTCGTTCCTCCCGGTTGACAGATTCCCTGCCGATCAGCCTGTGGAGGGTCTCATTATAGGACAGATTCCTCCCCTCTTCGTCCACGCCCACGATCTGTTTTACCATGGAAGGTTTGACAAAGGGCAGAAGGTAGAAATGAACCGGCCCGAAAGGATCATGGAGGGTC
>CAJGDH010000138.1 GCA_904502145.1 uncultured Eubacterium sp. | reverse complement strand
TCCCTGTAGGTCTCGTAGGAGTCCTGAAGAAAACTGATTCGGGGCTTGTAAATGTCATTGAGCTGCCGGGTCTTTTTAGCGTCCCAGAACATGTCGTGGTTGCCCCGGGTCAGGATCTTTCTGCCTGGCAGATCACAGATATATTCCAGGTCATCCCGGCACTCCTCCAGTTTCCTTCCCCAGCTGTGGTCTCCCACCAGCACCAGGGTATCCTCATCCCGGATCAACTTTCGACAGTACTTTCTGACTTTTTCTTCATGGTTTCTCCAGACACGGTTTTTCAGCTGGCCGGGGGCCTTGAGCTCGGACTGATAGTGCAGGTGAAGGTCACCGATGGCATACAGGCTCATCTGTCCTGACTCCATATCTTCCTGGCCCAGCCCGGATCTGCCGCCAGGGCACGGCCCACGGAGATCAGATCCGCTTTGCCGTCAGCCAGCAGTTTCTCCGCATCCTCCCGGGTCTTCACGCCTCCCGCCAGGATAACCGGAATGGAAACTTCTTGCTTCACCGGTCCGGACAAGTCGGAGAAGTATCCCGGATCATTTCTTCCCTCACGGGTAAAGAAGCAAAGTCCTCCGGACATATCGATGGCATCGATCCCTGCTTCCTGGTACATCAGGGCAGCCCGGACCGCATCTCCGATCAGGCTTCCGCCTGCCGCATAATCACATCCGCCAAACCGCAGGACCAGGGGGAAATCCTCCCCCACCACCATCCGGACAGCCCGGATGATCTGACGGGTCAGCAGGGTTCTTCCCTCCAGGGTGGAGCCGCTGTAATCGTCGGTCCGTTTGTTGGTCAGCGGGGAATAAAACTGATTCAGAAGGTAGCCGTGGGCCGAGTGGATCATCACCCCGTCAAAACCGGCAGCTTTCACCCTCAGTGCCGCTTTCACAAAGCATTCGATGATCTCCCTGATATCTTCTTTGGTCATGGCCCTTGAGGGAGCCAGTTCCCCCCGCTGCTTCTTCCAGATGGGGTTGGCGATCCCGCTGGGACTGATGGCATCCCCGTCATACATTCCCTGAAGAACAGCTCCCCCTGCATGGGAGATCTGAACGATGGTCTTGCAGCCGTTTTTATGGATGGTATCCGCCAGCTTCCTGAAGCCTGCCACATCCTCATCCCGGGCGATGGAGAGCTGATTCTTGCTGAATCTGCCGTCCTCCCGCACAAAACAATGTTCAATGACCGCCAGGCCGACACAGCCCTCACGGGTCCGTTCGTCGTAGTGTGTAAGCAGGGCATCCGATACCCTGCCCCGGTCTGATTTATCCAGGCACAGAGGTGCCATGACCAGACGGTTGGCCAGTTCCATTTTCCCGATCTTTATTCCTTGTTCAAGCATATATTACCCTCCCAGGACCCATAGGTCCGGTTTATTGCCTGTTTTTCTCCTTCTTGTCCTCCATTATAGCAGAACTCTCCCGTTAGGAAATGTACAAAAACGCCTGTCCCATGGAATATTCAGGGGCAGGCGTGATTCTCTTTTTTAATTTGATTCGATATTCTTGTGCTGTCACAGTACTTTAGTGAAAAATTACAGTACTTTGCTGAAAAATCACAGTACTTTGCTGAGGAAATCGATGGTTCTGGGTTGCTTTGGATGGTCGAAGACCTCCTCGGGAGTGCCCTCTTCCACGATGATCCCGCTGTCCATGAAAAGTACTCTGTCCGCCACTTCCCGGGCGAAGCCCATCTCGTGGGTGACGATCACCATGGTCATTCCGTCAAAGGCAAGCTGCTTCATTACCGCAAGTACCTCCCCGACCATCTCGGGGTCCAGGGCGGATGTCGGCTCGTCGAAGAGCATGATATCCGGATTCATGCAGAGAGCTCTGGCGATGGCTACCCTCTGCTTCTGTCCGCCGGACAGCTGGTAGTGATAAGCTTCCTTCTTATCCTCCATCCCGACTCTCTTGAGCATCTTGTCGGCCCTTTCTTCCGCCTCCTCCGGGGTAGCTTTCTTCAGGTCCACCGGGGCCAGCATCAGATTGCGGACCACGTTCATGTTGTTGAAGAGGTTGAAATGCTGGAATACCATTCCGATATTTTCCCGGACCTTGTTGATGTCCGTCTCTTTATCGGTGATGTCAAAACCGTCTACCACCACCGTCCCGGATGTAATCTCCTCCAGCCGGTTCAGGCAGCGTAAAAAAGTGGATTTGCCGGATCCGGAGGGGCCGATGATGACCACGACTTCACCCGGCCGGATATCCGCGTTGACATCCTTCAGAACTTCCAGTTTTCCGAAACATTTGCGAAGATGAGATACATGGATCTTCATATTAGACATGTCTTCTGCCATGGTTCAGCCTCCTCTCCAGTTTCTTGGCCAGCTTGGACAGGGCAAGGATGACGATCAGGTACATGACTGCGACCACTGCCCAGACCTGCAGGGATTGAAAGGTGATGGACACCACGTTTTTGGCGGTGTTGACCAGTTCCGGGAACCCGATGACGGACAGGATCGAGGTGTCCTTCAGGGTGATGATGAACTGGTTGATGATGCTGGGGATCATGGTGCGGATCGCCTGGGGCAGGACTACCCTCTGCATGGACCGCCAGTAGGGCAGGCCCAGACTTCTGGCTGCCTCCATCTGGCCGGGATCCACGGACTGGATACCGGCACGGATGATCTCCGCCATGTAGGCGCCGCAGTTCAAGGCAAGACAGGCTGTACCTGCCTGCAGAGCCGTCAGCGTCAGGTTTATGTGTAAGATGTTGTTGAATCCGTAGGGAATACCGAAATAGATAAAGTAGGCAAGAACGATCATGGGGACACCCCTGATCACATCGACGAAGATCATGGCAATGATATTGCACACTTTATTCCTCAGTACACTCAGCATTCCGAAGATCAGACCCAGTATACAGGCAAAAAACAGGCCGAACAGAGCGAGCAGCAATGTCTGGCCCATGGCCGCCAGCAGGAGGCCTCCGTATTGTGTGATAATGTTGATCAAAGGTGATCCAACCCCTTTCTGTCCTGTTTCTGTAAGGAAAAAGCTGCCGTTTTCAGATGCTTTCCACGATCCTGAGCATTCTGAATGCGGCAGCCTGTCTTTCTCTGATGATCAGATGAGATTACATGTCATCAACGTTTCTTTTCAGATCTGTCCTGGTTTTATTCCTTTTAATTATTCTCCCAGATATTTGTTGACGATCTCATCATATTTTCCGTTATCTTTGATCGATTTCAGTCCTGCATTGAACATATCGATCAGTTCCTGATTCTCTTCGTTGAAGATTGCGAAGCCGTAATCAGCACCCTCGTTGGCTGTGTTCTCAAGAACCTTCAGGGGAAGATCTTTTCCGCCTTCCTTGATGGCGGTCAGCATGATCGGTGTATCCTCGAAGCATCCGACAGCCTGTCCGCCGGTCACCTTCTGATACATGGTGGGAGAATCTTCCACGGAAGAGATCGTAAATCCGTACTGGTCTGCAAGGCTTTCCGCATAGGATGCGCCCATGGTTCCGATCTTAACGGCAACGGTCTTGCCCTTAAGATCTTCAAATCCCTGGATGTCGGAGTCTGCCATAACTGCCATACTCTGTGTCGCGTTGTAATAACCGTCGGAGAAGATCCAGCCGCTTTCCTTTCTCTCATCGGTGATGGAAGCGCCGGCGATCATTCCGTCAGCCTGTTTGGACTGGCATGCAGCGATTGCTGAATCCCATCCAAGGCTCTTAAGCTCATAATTGAAGCCCTGGTCCTCGGCGATAGCTGCCAGAAGGTCCACGTCGATACCTACGAAATTGCCGTCCGCGTCGGTGTACTCAAAGGGTTTGAATACGGTATCAGTTGCGATCACCCATGTTTTTCCGCCGTTATCAGCTTTCTTCTCTCCACCTGAACAACCGGCAAGAAGACTGATCATCATTACTGTACCTAATGCCAGTACGAGCATCTTTTTCATTCTTTTCATCTCAATTCCCTCCATTCTTTCATGATACGAAATGCCGTTGCTTAGTCAGTTGCTTTAACCTGATAAATTATTATAGCAATTTCCAGGGCTATATGCAAGTATTTTATCAGATTCCGCCATAATTAAGTGGGCATATCCAAAGTATTCCTTATAGATTCGGAGGTTTATGAAATTATCCTTCCGGCATTATTCACCCGCCAGCTCTTCCAGAAAAGCTCTGGCCTCAGCCCGGCCTCCGCATGCCCGGAAACTGTCGGAGATCCGGTCCGCTCCTTCTTTATAAGAGGGGTCTTCCAGTACCGTCGTCACAGCTTTTAATATATTTTCTTCGGAGATGGACTGAAGCCGGATACCTGCTCCCAGCTCTTCCGTCCTTTTTGCCACCGCCCCCTGCTCCGGCGTCTGGGGAAAGAGGACCAGGGGCACCCGGAAATATAATCCTTCCGAGGCGGAATTCATGCCGCAGTGGGTGATGAAGGCATCAGCGATGGACAGGACCGCCATCTGGTCCACGGATTCATAGACCTGGATATTGTCCGGGAGCTTTCCGAAATGCTCATGGTTGGTTCCCATGGAGATGATCACCTGCCAGTCGGTCCCGGCCATGGCCCGGATACAGTTGCGGTAGAATTCCCTGTTCTGGTTGACGGTTCCCATGGATATATAGACGGTTTTCTCCCGGGTCTTCTCCATGGGTTTTTCCACCGGCCGGATGGATGGCCCGATGAAATGATACCGGTCGGAGAAGGTCTCCGAACGGGGCTGGAAATATTTTGAGGTATAGACGATGGTGTTGGTCTCATTATCATTCTGGACGATCTCCAGAAATCCCTTCACCGGATAACCCTTCTCCCGCAGCCTTTTGATCTGTTTGTTGATCTTTGGCATGGTGAGGAGCATCTTGACCGTCTCCCCCAACCCATGCTTCATGTAGCCGGCGGAATACCGGTTAAAAGCAAATGTGGTGGTGGAAGATACATAGGGTATCCGGTATTTCATGGCCACCAGTTTGCCCCAGAAAGCAACGGAATCCGATACGATCAGGTCCGGCCTGATCTCCCGGATCTTCTCTCCCGTCATCTGGTCAAGGGCCAGGGTCGAAGAAACCAGGAGTTCCGAGGCAAAAGCCTTATCCTTCCCAACCCGGTCTGCATTTTCTTTGTCCTCCATCTCGAAATCATATCCGTCACATCCGATGAAGGTAGCCCCTGCCTTCTCAATCTTCTCCCGGAAATCCTCAAAGGAGAAATAATAGATCTTATGACCGGCCTCCGTCAGTTCCTTCACCAGACCCAGTGTGGGGTTGGTATG
>CAJGDH010000137.1 GCA_904502145.1 uncultured Eubacterium sp. | reverse complement strand
CAGGAGAAGACCCCTACGTTGGAAGTCAGGGCTCCGATACAGATGTTCCATTTGCTTAAAAAGCCGCTGGTAGGCGGAATACCGATCAAGGTGATGGAGACCAGGGTAAAGCACCATATGGTAACCGGCATCATCTTTCCGATTCCCCTCATCTCATCCATTCTGGTGCGGCCGGTCTGATGAATAACCGTACCTGCGCCAAGGAATAAAGTATCCTTGACCAGGGAATGGAAGACGACATGAAGGATCGCTCCTGCAAATGCGGTTTTATTGAGAAGGGACAGGCCAAACAGGATGTAGGACACCTGGCTGACTGTGGAATAAGCCAGCCTCTTTTTGAAGATCTGTTCACGGTAGGCCATCATGGAACCCAGAAATACGGTGACAAGGGTCAGGCACATCCATACATGCTGTACCCATGTGCCCCGGATGATCTCCGGCTTTACGACATAATATACACAGCGCAGAATGCCCAGTACACCCATCTTTGTGATGATACCGGACATCACGGCACTGGCGGGTCCGGGGGCCACAGGATGGGCAGTGGGAAGCCAGGCATGCATGGGAAAGAGACCTGCTTTGGTCCCGAATCCAAGAACCGTCATCAGCACGGCAAGAAGCACAATCTTTTCGTTGCCGTGTACCAGGGACAGATCGATGATCCCGCCGGGACTGAAAGCTCCCGTCCCGCCGTACCGGGACAGAAGAAAGATACCGAACAGGGCAGCAAAAGCCCCCGCCACGGAATAGAACAGATATTTGAGACCTGCCATGATGGCCTGATGAGTCAGATCATGCAGGATCAATGGCATGCTGGTCAGGGTCATCCATTCAAAGAACAGATAATACGTCACGATATTTCCTGAGAAGCACAGACCGATGAGAATACCCTCCACCATAAAGAAGAAGCCGAAAAATCTCATCTCATGCTCATCGTGGCACATATATTCCAGAGAATAAAGGCACACCAGGGTCATCACTGTCCCGATCAGTCCGGCAAAGATCCTGCCGGCCAGGTCTGCCGAAAGGCAGATCGGGAGGGATTCTGTCAGGTAAAACAGGGTCAGGCCCTCATGGGCATAGAAGCAGGGAATGAGTGCGATACACTCCATCAGTGCTGCCGCTATGATCCATAAATGTGCTGTTTTGCGACCATTCCCTCTCCTGCCCGCCAAGAAGGTGATGCACCCGCAGATAACGGGAAGGATAACCGGAATGATCAGCCAGTAATTCTGTTTCATATCATTAAACCTCTAAGAGAATTATTCACCGTCAGAACATCGCCAGACCTCTCTCGATCACATTCACCACCTGGGGGGAGAACATGCCGAGAAACAGGTTCAGGGCGATCAGAAAGATCGATACCACGCTGTTTGTCCTCGTATAAGGAGACCTCTGCTCGAGGAAGAAATGTCCCCTCTGGGCCTCGCCTTTCTGGGGCAGGGCATAGATATTGACAACCAGCCTGAGGAAATATACCGCATTTAAGGTGGTAGAAATTACCAGAGCCCCCAGGGTAAAGATCATCTTGCCCGGACTTTCCAGTGCCGCGGAAGCAAAGAATGCTTTTGACACAAAGCCGGATAACATGGGGAAGCCTACCATGGAAAGAGAACCGATCAGGAAAGCCACTCCCGCCATCTTGTTTTTATAGCCGGCACCCCGCAGGCTGTAGAAGTCCGTCTTCCCTCCCACTGCCTCGTAGAGGGAGGCAACACTCAGGAAGAGCATGGATTTGGTTGCCGCGTGGGTCAGGATATGGAAGATGGCCGCAACCATTCCCTCACTGGTCCCAAGTCCGATTCCCATGTAGATATATCCGATCTGGGCTACAGAGGAACAGGCGATCATCCTTCGGGCATCTTTCTGCCTGATGGCATCCACCGATCCCATGATCATGGCAATGATGCCGAAGCCGAACAGGATATCCGGGATGTGGGTATTGAGTACATTTTTAAAGCCGAACACCCGGAAATAGATTTTGATCAGAAGAATGATGTAACCCTTGGATACCAGACTGGAAAGGATCGCGCTGGCAGCCGGGGTCGCATACCCGTAAGTATCCGGGATCCAGGAGTGGAAGGGGTAGAGCCCGCTCTTGATCCCAAGACCGATGGAGATCAGACCTACGACCAGGAGAAACGGGATCATATAGCTTCCCGTCGCGATGATCTGTTCCACCTGTTCCCTGGCCGGAACCATAAGAAGCTGGCCGGTGATGTCATACAGAAGGCTGATACCGATCAGGAACAGACCGGAACCGATCTGGGAGAGGACGAAATACCGGATCGCCGCGACGATCCTGTGCCCGCTCTGGCGGATCATGATCATCCCGCAGGTGGCGATGGTATTGATCTCCACAAAAACATAACCGGTAAAAAGGTCGTTGGTGTAGATCATGGCCAGCAGGGAGCTCATCAGCATGTCCGTAAGGACAAAGAACATGTTGATCTTGGTGGGCTCCACGTCGGAATGGATCCTGCCCAGGCCGCTCAAAACGGAGAGGATCATGATCAGGGTGAAGAAGACAGCCATGAATCCTTCCAGGATGCCCGCCCTGATCTCATTTCCCCAGGGTGCGGGAAAATGTCCCATCATATAGGTGAAGCTCTCCCCTGTTTTCAGCGTGTAGAACAGGACGCAGGAAGACAGGATCAGCACGATGCTGAGCATGGTGATACAGACCCTTTTGGCCCATTTCCCGTCCAGCACCGAAGAGACGATTCCGGAGAACATAGCCAGGATGATCGTAAAGAAAGGAAAATTAACAATGAAACTCACGAGAGCTCTTCCTCCTTTCTCCATTCCATTACGATCCTGTCGATATCAAGGGTATGGTAGCGGACGTAAAGCCGTATGGTCAGTGAAAGCATGAGTGCGGTGGAGCTGACGGAAACAACGATACCCGTCAGTACCAGCCCGTCGGGAATGGGGTTTCCGTAAGCCGACGCATCCTTTACGCCTTCAATATAGATCGGTACCAGTGTACCGTAAATGTATCCCTTGGCCGTAAGGAACAGGTAGACAGCCGTGTCCATGATATTCAGCCCCAGGATCTTTTTGATCAGGTTTTTATGCAGCAGAAGCATGGTAAAGCCGATCCCGAACAGGATCATAGCCGTCATCTCTTCCAGATGGGACGAAATCAAAACCATCATATCAGAACCCTCCTTTACGGAACATGGTGTAGAATGCGTACATGGTGCAGGCAACTACCAGGCCCACACAGATATTCAGGGGAAGGATCAGTCCGGAGGACAGGATCGCTCCCGGGGTTCCAAGAGGGATCCCGCTTTCCAGGTGGTTGGCACCGGTGTAGAAGGAATAACTCTTGGCGATACAGTAGAAAGAAAGCGCGCATAAGGAAATGACGCGGAATGTTTTATTGGTAAAGAACCGCTCCGTCTTCGCAAAGCCGAAGGCGTTGAGGTAGAGGATCAGTCCCGCTCCCAGGACAGCTCCTCCGGAAAACCCTCCTCCGGGGGACAGGTGGCCGTTCAGGATGATATAGATCCCGAAGATGAAGATCATGGGAACAAGCACACAGGTGACCTTCTGAAGGATCGGGTCATTCTTGGGTTCGTAAAGCCTGTCGTTGGACAGACGGGTAAGTTCACGGTTCACCACGGTATTCCCCTTCTTGTCATCATGACGGAGAAGGATCTGCACACAGATGGTGGCGATAAACAGGACACAGGACTCTCCGAAAGTATCAAATGCCCTGTAATCCAGGATCATTCCCGTGACAAAGTTGGTGGCGCCGGTCTCCTCAAGACCTTTCTCCACGTAACGGCGGGCCACCTCATTGTTGACGGGGTTGTCCCGCCGGCCGAATTCCGGCATGAAGGTGATGCACCATAGCATGATCCCCACCAGGAGGATGCAGAATACCACGGAGAAAATATTGTAGAGGAAATTCACACGATTAAAGAACCGTCCCACCGTATTCTCCAGTCTCTCTTCCGAGATGATCGGTTCATCCTCCCGGGAATCCGGTTCCTGAGGGGGTACGATCTCCATGGTACCGTCCATGGGCTCCCTCTCTCCCTTTATCCATTGTTCGGCAGTATGCCATCTGCTGTTTTCATAATTATCCCTGATCCTGCTCATCTTCCGCCTCCTTATTCTTCTCCTGCTCCTCGTCGATCCCGTTGATCTTCTTGAGGGTTACAAAGAACAGGATACTGGTGATTCCCGCACCTACCGCAGCTTCGGTGATCGCCAGGTCCGGAGACTGGAGGATCATCCAGATGATCGACATGATCATGCTGTAGGACATGAAGATCACCACTGCAGGGAGCAGTTTTTTCGTGATATTACAGGCGATGGCACACAGGATCAGACCTGCCAATAATACGATCTCAAATACTTTCATCTTCTTCCCTCAATCTCTCACTTAAACTTCATCTTCCGATGTATCGTTTCCGTCTTTTCTGATCACTTCGATCTCACCCAGTTCCTCGTCCGTCTCCACCATAAGTCTTGCGATCATATGTCCTGCAACCGGGCTGGCAAGCCAGAAAAACAGGACCACGCAGATCAGTTTTCCGGAGGTGAAATCGATGCCCCTCCAGACCACCAGGCTGAGGATCACGAACAGAAGGCCCAGGGTATCTCCCATGGCCGAGGTATGGATACGGTTCAGGGATTTGTATCTGTTTACACCCACGGTGGCGAAAAAGAACATGAACATTCCTGCCAGCATCAGCAGGACAGAGATAATCAGTCTGATCATTCCTCTTCACCTCCCATGGTCTTCTTGTCTTTCTTCTCGTTGTATACACCCATCCAGATCTTGGACAGCAGGACTACGGACAGGAAGCTGATCATGGCATAGATCAGGCATACATCCGCCAGGTAATCCTCCCCAAAGTAGATGGTAAGGATGGCGATGATCGAAATGGTAAAGGTACCGATCATATTTACCGCGATGATCCTGTCCGACATCTTCGGGCCGAGGAAGGACCGGACAATGGCGATCAGGATGTAGAGGGCAAGCAGCAGCATACAGCCCATTAAAACGTAGTTATATACCGTGGTGTAATTCATGGCAGATCCGCCTCCAGTCTATGCAGTATACGGACAAAATCCGAGGATTCTATCCCTTCGGAAAATGTCCTGTCCAGACAGTGTACACAAAATTCGTCACCCTCCACGGAAACACTGATGGTCCCCGGTGTCAGGGTAATGGAATGGGCCAGAAGGACCCTCGCCAGCTTCGTCTTGAAAGGAGCCTTAAAATAGACCAGGGCCGGTTCCGGCTGATATTTT
>CAJGDH010000136.1 GCA_904502145.1 uncultured Eubacterium sp. | reverse complement strand
GAAACCCATGATCGACCGGGACTACCGCACTCTTCCCGACCGGGAGCACACCATGATCTGCGGCAGTTCCATGGGCGGCCTCATGAGTCTTTACGCTGTGTTAAGATTCAACCATATTTTCTCGAAAGCCGCCTGCCTGTCTGCTTCTTTTCATTTCTGTCCGGATGAGATGGACAGGCTGATCTACCGGTCGGATATTGATCCCGATACCATCATCTACCTGGATTTCGGTTCTGAAGAGATGCGCTGGTTCAAGGAAGTGAGGGAGGATTATACAAGGATCATCTCATCCCTGTTCTATCAGGATATCAGCCTGACCACCCGGATCATTCCCGGGGGAACCCACAGTGAAGAAAGCTGGGGAAGACAGATTCCTTTCTTCATGGATACCCTTCTCTATCCTTTTACGGTGGAAGAGATGGCGGAAGAAGAACTGAAGGGCGAAGACACGGAACAGGAAGAAGAATACACAGAACAGGAAGAAGAAATTTAAAAAGAAGGATGACAAAACCCTATGGAAAAACAATATCTGAGATATTACAGTCATGCCCTGAACAGGGATATGGAGATCAATGTGTACGGCCACGCCGGTCATGCGGCACTTTATATTCCCTGCCAGGAGGGCAGATTCTTTGATTTCGAGAACTTCAGGATGGCGGATGTCTGCAGCGACTGGCTGGAAACAGGGAGGATGATCGTCTTCTCCATCGATACCATCGATGCGGAAACCTGGACCAATTATTCCGGAGATCCCCGCTGGAGGATAGAAAGGTACGAGCAGTGGATCCGGTTTATCACCGATGAGCTGGCTCCTTTTATCTGGGAATATGTCAGTGAAAAACACGGCTTCCCATACCAGGAGGGAATTCTTGCCTTCGGATGCAGCCTTGGGGCTGCCCATGCGGCCAACCTCTACTTCCGCAGGCCGGATATCTTTGACAGGCTGCTGGCTCTGAGCGGGGTATACACCGCTTCCTACGGATTCGGTTCCTACATGGATGAGCTTGTCTACCAGAATTCCCCTGTGGATTATATGGCCAACCTTCCTGAGGACCATCCCTACATCGACATCTTCAATTCTCAGCGCAGCGTCATCTGTACCGGACTGGGTGACTGGGAGATCCCGGATTATGTGAGGGATCTGGACCGTATCCTTAAGAGCAAGGGGATCCATACCTGGGTGGACTACTGGGGATATGACTGCTGCCATGACTGGGACTGGTGGTACAAACAGGTCGTGTACTTCCTCCCCTACCTGCTTAACGAATAACCATACGACCCTGACGGTTAAAGAAAAGAGGACGAATATGAAAAATGTGATATTTATCTCTCCGAATTTTCCTACTAACTACTGGCAGTTCTGCCGTGAGCTGAAAAACAACGGGATGAACGTCCTGGGCATCGGTGACCAGCCATATGACGAACTGTCCTGGGAACTCAAGGACAGCCTCACGGAGTACTACAAAGTCAGCAATCTGGAAAACAGTGATGAAGTCTACCGCGCGATCGCTTTCTTCATCTTCAAGTACGGAAGGATCGACTGGCTGGAATCCAACAATGAATACTGGCTGGAAAGAGACGCCCGCTTCCGGACGGACTTCAACATTACCAGCGGCTTCCAGATCGGGGATATCCCCCGGATCAAATATAAATCAAAGATGAAGGAATACTATCAGAAAGCCGGTGTTCCGGTGGCCAGATACCACATGGTGGATGACCTGGAAGGCTGCCTTGCCTTTGCAGAGGAGGTGGGTTACCCTGTCATCGCCAAACCGGATAACGGTGTAGGGGCCTCCGAGACCTACAAGATCTCTGATGAGGACGAGATGGCTGCCTTTATCATGAACAAATGGCCTTCCGTCACCTACATCATGGAAGAATTCATCAACGGCCAGATCTGTTCTTATGACGCCATTATCGACTCCAAAGGCGAGCCCATGTTCGAGACCGGCAACATCACCCAGACCTCTCTCATGGATGTGGTCAACGAAGGGGGCAACTCCCTCTACTGCATCCTCAAGGAGCTTCCCGAAGATACCCGGGCAAAGGGTCGTGCGGTCGTCAAGAGCTTTAATGTAAAAAGCCGCTTTGTTCATTTCGAATTTTTCCGTCTTCTTGAAGACCAGGAAGGGCTGGGGAAGAAGGGCGATGTGGTCGCCCTGGAAGTAAATATGCGCCCCTCCGGAGGCTTTACTCCGGATATGATCAATTTTGCCCACTCGACCGATGTCTACAAGATCTGGGCAGATATGATCGCATTTGACCGGTCCACTCTCCCGGTGGGCGAGCACCAGTTCTGTGCCTATGCCGGAAGAAGGGACGGGAAGGATTTCGTAAAATCCAATGAGGAGGTTCTGGAAACCTACAAGGACCATATGAGGATGAGCGGCCGTATCCCGGATGTCCTGGCGGATGCCATGGGCAATCAGTTCTACATGGCAACCTTTGAGACAGAGGATGAGATGAATGCTTTCTATGCTGACGTCCTGAAGACCAGGTAAGAACATCCCGGAATAGAGCAATGCAAGAGGGAGCCATCCCTTCCGTTTACCACGGAGGATGGCTCCCTTTTTTTCTTTTATCTTTTATGGACTTTTTGTTGGTCTCCCACTTCAGGGATAGACTTGTCTTCGCCTCCTACCTGGGGGTCAGCTCCAGATAAAGGTTCTTGTACTCTGCCGCGGACTTGGCCCAGGAGACATCCTTCTGCATATTTCTTACCACCATCTCATCCCAGCGGATCCGGTCGGTAAAGAAGACTTCTTTCGCACGGTTGATGGCATCATAGAGAAGGCCAGCTTCATAGCGGTCAAAAGTGAATCCGTTGCCGGTATTCTCAAACATGTTGTAGGGCTCTACCGTGTCTTTCAGTCCTCCGGTCTCACGTACGATCGGAATTGTGCCGTAGCGCATAGCATTGAGCTGGGTCAGACCGCAGGGTTCAAAGAGGGAAGGTACCAGGAGGGCATCCGCTCCGGCATAGATGTGATGTGCCCTCGCTTCACCGTACATGATACTCGATGAAACGATTCCCTTGTATTCGTTCTCATAATAGCGGAAGGAATCTTCATACTGCGGATCACCGGTGCCAAGGACAACGATCTGGGTATTTCCGTCGATCAGCTGCGGGATGATCTCATTGACGAGATCCAGACCCTTCTGGTTGGTCAGTCTGGAGATCAGACCCAGCACGATCTTGTCATCGGCCTGTTCAAGTCCAACCTCCTCCTGGAGTTTGCGTTTGTTCTCTCTCTTCTTTTCGATCACATTGTCAGCATTATAGTTGGCTGCCAGCAGCGGATCCGTCTCAGGATTCCAGGTATCTACGTCGATACCGTTCACGATACCGCGAAGTTTGCCGGAATGATAACGAAGGTGGTCATCCAGGTTTTCACCGAAGAAGGGAGTCTGGATCTCACCCGCATAGGTGCGGCTTACTGTGGTGATCATGTCGGAGTAGGCGATGCCGCCCTTGAACATGTTGGCATCCTGGTAAGCCTGTTTCAGATGGTCTTTGTTGAAGACATAATCCGGCAGTCCTGACCAGTACTGGATGGTCTCGATATTATAGATTCCCTGGAATCTTAAGTTATGGATAGTGATGACAGACCTGGAATTGCTCAGCTTGGTATTGTTGAACTTCTCTCTCAGGTAGATGGGGACAAGCCCTGCCTGCCAGTCATGACAGTGGATGACATCCGGGATCCAGTCCATATACAGAAGGGCAGCCAGAGCAGCCTTTCCAAAGTAGCAGAATTTCGGGATATCATCTACGATGGTGGTATAAGGATTACCGCTGCTGAAAAATTCTTCATTATCGATAAAATCATAGACTACGCCGTCATTGACATATTCCATGATCCCCACGTAGAATCTTCTGCCGTCGGCACACAGATCCATATCAAATGCACCCCGGTAGACCATCTTGTCCTGCCATTCCTGAGGAATACATTTGTATCTGGGAATGATTACCTTCACATCGCAGTTCTGCTTTGCCAGCTCCTTAGGAAGGGCATACATAACATCGCCAAGTCCTCCGGATTTGACAAAGGGATAGCACTCGGAGCCGATGAAGGCCACGCTTCTCCTGGGACTTTCCGGAGCTGCCTCCACAACTTCTGCCACAGCCTCTTCCACGACTTCTTCCACAATCTCTGCCGGGGCCGGGGCTGCTTCCTTAACTTCTTCAGAAGATGCCGGGGCTGCCTTCTTGGCGGTTGCCTTCTTAGCTGCAGGCTTCTTTGCGGCAGGTTTCTTTGCGGCAGGTTTCTTTGCCACGGTCTTCTTGGCTGCGGGTTTCTTTTCTGCCGCTTTCTCCTCAGCCGGTATTACCTCGACAGCTTTTTCCTCAGCCGGAGCCGGTACCACAGTCTCCTCAGCCGGTTTCTTAGCAGCTGTCTTTCTGGTGGTTGTTTTCTTTGCTGCCGTCTTCTTTACGGCCGTCTTCTTTGCAGCCGGTTTCCTGGCGGCTTTTTTTGCAGCTGCTTCCTCAGCAGCCTTTACCTCCTCGGCAGGAGCTGCCGCTGCTGCTTCCTCAGCCGGATTTTCTATTGCATTACTGATAATTTCTGTCTGATCTTTCTTCTTCATTGTTAAATTCCCCTTAAGTTTTATTGATAATAAGATTATAACATAATTTTCCGGACAGTTAAATAATATCCTTCAAATTTACTCCCGGTACGGTTCCCCGCTTTTTCCGGTTTTCCTGCGGAGTACGGTTGTTTTTTCTTCTGATTATGTTAAAATCATAACAGTGACATATCTGGAGGTGAACCATGAAAAGAATGACCATCGAAGAGTTTTATGACACTCCCATGAACAGGCTGAATGCTCCTGCTCATCTGGGCTTAAGCCAGGTGGTGATCAATGATGATGATACCATGTCCCTGATCGTTAATGTGACGGAAGGGCTCATGAACCTTCACGGTACCGTACAGGCCGGCATGCAGTACATGATCTGTGATACTCTGCTGGGAATGTACCTTATCCACATGGGGCGGCCCGGAGTCGGAATGGCGGGAGATATCAATTTTTATCGTCCCGGCAGGAAGGACGACATTCTCACGGCTACCATCTATCCCCGGAAGGTCGGGAGAAGGACCGGCAATTTCCAGGCGGAACTGAAGAATCAGGAGGGAAAGATGGTCTCCGAGTGTATGTTTTCCGTGATGTTTGAGTAGACGGACCAGGATATCCATGAACAATCCATCCTTTGGATCGTTCTGTCATAGAATAAAAATTCATTTATGAGGAGGAAAATCGAATGAGTTTAAAAGAAGTAGTAATTGTCAGCG